>NZ_JBFGYP010000078.1:0-13564 GCF_041587335.1 Halobacteriovorax sp. | reverse complement strand
TTTATTGACGT
Organism: Halobacteriovorax sp.; assembly: GCF_041587335.1. GTDB lineage: Bacteria > Bdellovibrionota > Bacteriovoracia > Bacteriovoracales > Bacteriovoracaceae > Halobacteriovorax. The sequence continues at coordinate 13,553 of NZ_JBFGYP010000078.1, read as the reverse complement.
AAAGACACTTTGGGTATCACTACTAGAAGAGACGACATCAAAGAACGAAATGCTTTCTTTAATAGCCAGAAGAAACCAGATTGTAATGTTACTCATTTTTGGAGCAGGACTTAAAGTTTCAGATTTAAGTCAACTTAAAACAAGTAATATATTTCTAGACGGTGAAACTCCAAGAGTTCTTATCAATCATCCTAAGAGAGACCCTTATACAATCCCTCTTCCTCCAATTTTTAAATTGGTTCTTGAAGAATATCTTTTAAAATTAAGTGATATGAAGATTAAGTCAGCTGTTAACTTTGATGAGTTACTCTTTAACGCCAATCCTTATAGAATTCTTTCAGGCTCTCTAAGCCCTAGAGGATTAGAAGTAATATTTGAAGAATATAGAAAGAAGCTTCAGATCACCCTTACTCCAAAGTCTCTCAGACAAGCATGTATATTCAAATGGCTTACACAAGCTCATCCAGACACACTTATAAAAGAATGGATGGGAGTTGCTCCAACCTATAGCTTAAAGCTTTATAAAGAGCATATGATGAGTCATATATATAATGAGAACTTCTTAGGTGAGCTTTATAAAAACTATTTATCTAAAACGTAGTCTTTACTTTCCCGGGTCTTTTCCCAACTGGAAGACCTAGGTCATGATCAAGGTGCCATCTATCAATAGTTAGTTCATCTTTATCTATTCTATAGAAGTTAAGGTCTTCGTCGATACCATCTAGTCTTTGAATTAATTCTTTTTGTAAGACAATTTGATCTTTCTTATTTAATTGAAGCTCTTCTAGAGCTCTTTGTTTCTTCTTTCTAATTTTCATTATTTCTCGGTCATACTCTGCTGCAACTTTCACTTTCTGTTGGTTATATGACCAAATAAAATGGTTCACATTATTGAGTTGCTCAAAGAAGCTCTTCTTTCTTTTTAAAAGAACTCCTCTATAAATTGAAGCTTCACGAACTCTTTCGGCCAATCGAAAAGACTTAATGACAAGAACAGTACCACGCCTGAAGTACTCACTTTTTCCCCAACAAGGAATAAGGTCTTTAACAAATATTACAAAGTATTTATCTTCAACAGATCTCACATGTCCTTCACACTTTTCACGATCTTTCATACTCGCGATATTGAAAAGAACCTCATCACCTGCTCTAAAGAATTTGATATTTCTATTCTCTGAAGAAATCTTAATTATATTAGATGTTTTATCTCTATCCGTGACTCTTGCTGAAAAAGATGAATAGTCTACGTCTTTATCATAGAATGAATCCTCATCTTCTAGCTCTTCGAGCTTAGAGATATCCTGCTGAAGTTCCTTAGCAAGTTGCTTTGAAAACTTAGAGTAATCAACAGCGTCCTCTCCACTCACGGCGTAGATCTGCCATGTAAAAAGAATTGAAGAAATAAGGAGAAACCACATTATAAAAGACTTCATAACTATATTATGACCCATATCTCAAAAAAAATCGCCATAGGAATAGATAACCGATTATCTATTTACTATGTCAGGCTACACAGTTAAGCTATGTTCAGAAATTATTGACTAATTAAGGAGAATATAATGGAAATCTTTCTAGATACAGGACTAGTTGAAGAAATCAGAGAAGCGGCTAAATGGGGCGTTATCGATGGTGTTACAACTAACCCAAGCTTAATTGCTAAAACAGGTAGAACTCAAGAAGACGTAATCAAAGAGATCTGTGAAATCGTAGATGGGCCAATCTCAGCAGAAGTTATTGCAACTGACGTTGATGGAATGATTCAAGAAGGACAAGAGCTTGCAAAAATTCACAAGAATGTTGTAATCAAACTTCCTTTAACTGAAGCTGGAATTACTGCTTGTAAGTGGTTCTCAGACAATGGAATTAAGACAAATGTTACTCTTTGTTTTTCTGTAAACCAGGCATTCCTAGCAGCTAAGAATGGAGCTACATATATCTCTCCATTTATTGGTAGATTAGATGATATCGGTCACGATGGAATGCAATTAATTGATGAAATTAGAACTGTTTATGACAACTATGGCTTCTCAACAAAAATTCTTGCGGCTTCTATCAGACACTGTACTCACGTAAGAGATGCAATGATGGTTGGATCAGATGTTGGAACTATGCCAATTAATGTCGTCAGAGCAATGTTTAAGCACCCTTTAACAGATAAAGGACTTTCTCAATTTCTTGCTGACCACGCTAAAGCAAACTCTTAAAATTACACAATATCTCATATAAAGGCCCTCTTCGGAGGGCTTTTCTGTCAAGAATTCCCTAAACTCCCTTATCCTATAACCGACAAGTGAATAGCACCAAAAGTCATTGGTATTTAAACATCGGGCATAGGAAATATATTAATGAAGTTCATACTTCTTCTTTCTCTTTTAATAGGTCTAATAAGCTGTAAAGTAACAGAAAATGTTACAACAGTATCATCTGGTGCTAGATCGCCTGGCAGTGTTAATGAAACTCTCCCAATTCGTTGGGATGATTCCTCTCTGCCTTTAAATCTCTACGTTTCAGACGACTTCAGCTTTGTAGCTGGCGATTTAGATGGAAACGGCAGAAACCCAATTGAGCAAATGCAAAAAGAATGGGATGACGGTGTTGCAGGAAAAGTTCTCTTTAATTACGGACTAGCGACGACTCCCTCAAAAGGGTCTGACGCCCTATCAACATACAAAGACAGTATATTTGGAGTTTATAAGTCAGATGATTGGTTTAGTTCAGTTTCATCAAGTGCTCTTGCGATAACTCAGTTCTATGCCTATAAGAGGACTGACAGTTCAGGAGAATACTATCAACTATCTCACGCCGATATTATTGTGAATGAGAAAGACTACGACTTTGGCTATGGGGATGACCTTGGAAGTACTTATGATATGAGAACAGTTATCCTTCATGAGGCCGGACATTTACTAGGGCTTACTCATCAAAGTGATAGTACCATAGCAGCAGTAATGCAGCCCTACTTAAGCGCTGGTGAAGCAAATAGATCTCTCTTTAGCAATGATACTCAAAGAATTAGCGATAACTATTCTGATACAGCTCTTTCATCGGGAGCAAGTGCAAGCTATCTTCCAAGTGGAATCCCTGATGGTGAAGAAATTCATGGTGTCATTGAATTAATGTCCAGTGGGGAATGTAAGCACTTTCGAAATGGAAAGCTTATTCGCTCTCATTATTCTTTTTAATACTTTCTAAAATTCTATTTTCTAATTGAGTGATTTTTTCAGAGGAGATATTTCTTTTCTTTTTTAACACTTCTGTAAATTTTTCTCCGATGACTTCTATGCCATGAGCGTACTTGCGACAATTCCCACATATTAGAAGATGCATCTTATAGTTAAGCTTCTCAGCTAAATTCAAGTCATCACTGTGGCAAGTAGCCTTGGATATATCTTTACACGAGAACATCTTAAACATTATCTCTCACCCTTTCTTTCAACACACTCTTTCAACCTAGTCTTTGATCTATAGAGTAACTGTCTAAGATTAGTGCTCGAAATTCCTAAAATGTTACAGATATCTTCATTTTTTTCTTCATCTACAACTTTTAGCTGAAAGACTGCTTTTTGAACTGTAGGCAACTTGTCCATACACTCCTCAATAATACTAAGGCCTTGAGCATTCTCTAGTGCTCTATCTGGACTAGTAGGCCATCCCTCACTCCAGTGACCATCATCAGCAAAACGAGACTCCATAATCTCTTCAATTGGATCAGTCTTAAGGAACTTAAGGTTTGAGCGTCTAAGTTCATTTACCTTATTGTAGAAAATTCCAAATAGAAAAGTTCTAATATGACTTCTTCCTTCAAACTTCCCTACAACGTCAAAGAAAGTAATCCATGTGGAATGTGCTACATCGTTAGACTGCTCTTCAGAAAGTCCCATGCCAAGGGCCGCTTTAAAGAGATGAGATGTATAAGTACGAACGAGTTGCTCTCTTGCAGAGGACTCACCACGTTTTATAGACTCTATAAATTTAGGGCTTGAGAAGTTGATCAATTTATTAATCCATTGATAATTTTAGATTATTCTAAATGAAAATGATGTATTATTCTAGACAAACATTTATTTTCCTAAATATGAGGCTTCAATGAAATATTTTATAATACTAGCATTCCTATTCATTCAAAATACATTTGCCTTTGATCATACTCATAAAGCCTGGAATGACATCCTTTCTAGTAATGTTCACATGAAAGGTAAACAGAGCCTATTCGATTATAAGAAAATAAAGAACTCTCCCCTATCATTGAATAAATATCTCTTACAATTATCTTCACTGAAAAGAGAAGAGTATGAAACATTTAATAACAATCAAAAGCTTGCTCTGTTAATTAATTCATATAACGCTCATACTGTTAAATTAATCATAGATCATTATCCAGTAAAAAGTATAAAAGACATTGGATCACTTTTTACTAGTGCATTTAAAAAAGACTTCTTCTACTTCCTAGGACATAAGAGAAATCTTGATTGGATTGAACATGAAGTTATTAGAAAGAAATTTAAAGAGCCACGAATTCATTTTGCTGTAGTTTGCGCAAGTATTAGTTGTCCAAACTTACAAAAGACTGCCTTCACTGAAAAAAACTTAGATTCTCTCCTAGACAGTGCTGCCACTTACTTTATTAATAATAAAACTAAGAATGATTTTAAAGATGGAACACTCTACTTATCTAAAATATTTAAGTGGTATAGACTAGACTTCAAAGGACTTCATAAGTTTATAAAGAAATATTCAAAAGAAAAAAATATTACTGATAAAACTCCTATTAGCTGGCTTAATTATAATTGGGAGCTAAACGAATGGAAGTAGAGAAGTATGAAAAGTGGGAAAACCTTCATACCACGGCCGATGGTAAGGAGAGAGGAAAGGTTTCTTTCAAGAAACTAGAGACTCTCTGGTTTAACACAGGTACACTTTGCAACCTTTCATGTGAAAACTGCTACATTGAATCAAGCCCTAAAAATGATCGCCTAGTCTATCTCACCCATGAAGATGTAAAAAAGTATATTGATGAAGTTAAAGAAAACAACTGGAAGCTTGAGAGTATTGGCATTACCGGTGGTGAACCTTTTCTAAATCCACACATCATTGATATTCTAAGGGAATGTCTCTCATTAAATATACCAGTACTAGTTCTAACTAATGCTCACAAAGTGATAAAGCGATGGGAAAAGAAATTAGTAGAGCTAAGAGATGAATATGGAGATCTTTTACGCTTGCGTATTTCTCTAGATCACTACACAAAAGAAATTCATGAAGGAGAAAGAGGGCCAGGGACTTTCATGCCGACACTGAACTCTATGAAGTGGTTATATCAAAATAGCTTTCATATCAGTATTGCAGGGAGATCTCTCTTTAAAGAGAGTGAGCAAGTTGCACAACTTGGATATCAAGAGTTAGTGAAGGCAAATCAAATAGATCTACAACTAGACAAAGATACATTAGTTATCTTTCCTGAGATGAATGCCACGGAAGATGTTCCAGAGATAACTATAGATTGCTGGAATATTCTCAACGTCTCCCCTAGTGATCAGATGTGTGCAACTCAAAGAATGATAGTGAAAAGAAAGAACGAGCTAAAACCAAAAGTTCTCTCTTGTACTCTTATTGCTTACAATAAAGAGTTTGAGCTTGGAGAAACGCTACAAGAGTCATTCAAAGATATTCATCTCAATCATCCCTTCTGCGCAAAGTTTTGCGTATTAGGCGGAGCTAGTTGCTCAAGTACTAACTAGTTTTTTCTAAATGAGAGTTTTTGTAAGTATACTCTCACATCAAATTCTTATAACATTTTAGTATAAAAAATATTTCATGGAGGAGATATGCTCATAAAGTCAGCGGCAGCGATTGCACTACTCAGTGTTTTTTCATTTTCATCAAACGCATCAGATAAGTCTATTTGTGGTAGAACAGATGATAGAGTTCCATCAACAGATTCAAAAATAGCTAGAGCACTTGATTCTAGAACAGGTTCAGGTGGTTGTACGGTAACGATGATTGGTCGTTCATGCGCAATTTCAGCTGGTCACTGTAAGTCAGTTTTAAAAATTGCAGAATTTAACACTCCAATGTCAGATTCACGTGGAAGAATTCAACATCCAGGTGTTGAAGATGTTTACGAAATTGATCAAGAGTCAATTGTTTATAAGAACGGTGGAGTTGGTAATGACTACGCTGTTATGAAAGTACTTCCAAACAATGTTACTGGTGAATATGCTGGTGATGTTCAAGGTCACTATAATGTATCATTTGATATGCCAGTAAAAGGTGATGTTATTAGAATCACTGGATACGGTCTAGATCGTAATGATAAAGAAAGAAATCTAGCTCAACAAACTCACACAGGTGAAATAACTAGTGCTAGCTCAAGGTCTGGTAGATCTACAATGAGCCATGTTGCTGACACTATGGGTGGAAACTCTGGTTCATCAATTTTAAAAGAAGCGACTAGTGAAATTGTTGCGATTCACACTCATGGAGGTTGTTCTTCAAGAGGTGGTTCAAACTCTTCAACTCTAATTGCTGAGCACCAAATCTTAAAAGATGCTATTAAAGCTTGTCTTGCTACTGATATTCAAGACTAGGTATACCTGGCCGTACTTTCTAAGTGCGGCCTCTAATTTTTCTAAAATCCAAAATCAAAGATATTATTCTCTTCATCTCTAAAGTCTGGCACAGAATCACCACCGCCAATTGAATCTTCGTGTCGATATAGCCTTTTTGAAAACTTCATTCTATCAAGTTTAAACTTTCTTTCACTATAGCTAGAACTAGAATAGAATTCATCGTACTGAGATATCTTACCTGTTTTAAGATTTATATTTATATTCATTGAATCACTAGTAGATCTATTTCGTATGCTCTCTACTTTTTCAATACCTAGTTGCTGTAAGTTATCTATAAGTAATCTTTCTAGTTTATAGGGACTTTGACCTCCATAGAGACTTACTCTTAGAGTACTTTGATCACTGAAATTAGATAGTATTTCTATTAATCCACTACTTATATTAGTAGCAGCATCAAAGTGAGCCAGAGCGCCATTTCCATAATCATCTAAAACAACAAGGGCCACACAAGTGTTAACACCAACAGTCTGTATATTTTCTCTAAGTTCAGAATTTGTATAGATATACTCTCTTTGAAAAACTTCTGGAGTATTCGCATCATCAATTGAAGCCAATATATTTTGGTTCATTAGAAATATTAAAAAAATAAGACGTTTCATAGATTTAGAATAGGATAATTTAAAAGTTAAAAGCAAAATCTTAGAAAATATTACAAATCTGTAAAATCTTTAAACATAGAAAATCTTAGTATTATAGTAGTAAAATAAAGACTTTAGATAAGTAGCTAAAATTAATTGATATAAGAGTCAATAATACTTTTAATCTTTCCTGCTTTTTCCATGGCTTCAATTTCTCGATCTAGCTTTTCTATCTCATACTTTGGGAAGTCTTTTGAAAAACAAAAGTTAATATCATAGTCAGTAATAACTTTAGAGATGTCATTATATAGAAATAAGTCTTCATTGATTTTATTCTTCTTCATATGATATTTTAAACGAACACCCATTTCAGGAAAGCCAAACACTCTACCAATCTCAACTGCTCTTATAGCTGACTCGTGATTTGGTACTGTAACAACGCTTATGGCCTTATCTTTTACATATTGATTAAGTCCAGGATATTGAAAGCCTCTGATGAAGGCGATTCTTTTTCCAAATAGATCTTCAATTTTATTATACGGATTCTTCTTTAGAGTTAAGAGCTTGTGCTTAATTGTTATTATTGAATTTTTAGATAAGATTTCTGACTGAACTCCGTCCCAAGACTTAGAACCATAACTCACCCATGGACCAGAATCTTTAGAACTCATCTCTTGAATCATTCGATTAAAAGGTAAAACTTTTGGTTCAATATTTATATCTTCAGAGGCAATGGCATATAAAATATCAGACACTAACCCCGATGGTTTTAGTTTTTCATTATTAATTTGAAAGGGAGCTGCTGAATCCTCAATTATATAATATGTAGCACTTTCTTTTTCATTTGAAGATGAACTAAGGGAGAAAAGAAAGAGAGTTAATAAAATTAAAGACTTCATCAAGTTATTATAGTTTAAAACTACTCAATACGTTACATAAATCTAACTGTGGAAAATAATTTAATATTAAGACAATAAAGATTAGTAATATTATAAACAATATAACTCGCAGTTATTCTTATTAGAGAGATACACTTTTTAAAATATTTCTAACTCTTTGAGAATCATATTTTTCGTCAACTCGCTCCACAACATCTTCAAAACTATAATTCAAATGATCTCTTTCACTCTTTAATAATTCAAGAGCAAGAGTTTCAGCAATTCTTGATATAACGACAATCTTATTTAAACTTGATCCAACATTTCCACTAAAGCCTATCCCCGATTTATTTCCATGGTGCTCAAGAATTAAGAGATCAACATTTATAGGTTTTGCCTGGTATCCATCTAATAGATCAAAGGCAATTAAAGCATGCGTCTCTAATACTTCGCTATCTTCTTTACTATATTTGCTTTCATCAAACTCTTCTTGAGTAGACACATAAATCATGTCAGTCTTTGTTAGGGCAATGTCACAAAAAAGAGACATAAAATTAAATAGTTCATAATGCCTTTGCATTGCCCACTCTTCTTTCTTTAGAATATCCATTCCTAGCACTGAATGAAGTGAAACTTTTTTAAAAAAGATAGAGTCTTTTGAATCTAGAATATTCTTTATTAAAGCTCCTTTAGGGGACCTCTTTGACTCTTGTTCTAGCTTGTTAAATAAACTAAGGTTTAACTCTTCAATCAATTGAATAGATGCAGGACTATAGCCAGTCTCATGAAAGAGACTAGATGCAAGTTCAAGAGCGTTATTCATAGACTCTAGTGTGTTCTCTGTTGCTACTTCATAGCAGGTAGAGTTTGAAAGAGTATTGTTTAGTTCATCCTTATCAGACTCCACAATAAAGAGATAAGACATTCCTTTACTCTGATAGTTTTTTAGCTCTTCTAATTCTATAATATCATTTTTAGCGTAGCGAAGAATATACTTAAGGCCTTCTTTCTTTTGGATGCAGATGAAGATATTAACTACTGCCTTGTCCATGTTATAAAAAAAACTTATAGGAAATTTTACAAACTCTTCTTCAAACATCGATAGCTTCCTTATTATATTTTATTATTATTTTTATCGGATGCTTCAACCTTAAGATAAGTTAAATATTTCAATATGATTACAATCATTATCATTTTCTACAGTTCTTATTGGAATATAGTAGATTAGTACCACTCGTAGGTATTTAAGAAGGATGTTCTTTCAGATTTCTTAAACAATACTCAATAAAAAGGCCACTCAAAGAGTGGCCTAATATGCTTTCAATTATTGTTTTATAATTTTTAAATTACTTCTTTGATTGCTCGTAGATAGCTTTGAATGATTCAAAGTCAGTTGCTGCAATTTCTGCTAGCATCTTTCTATTTAATTCAGAACCGTTCTTCTTAAGATTACCCATGAACTTTGAGTATGAACCATCAAGTTGTTTTGCAGCTGCAGAAATTCTTGTAATCCATAATCTTCTCATATCTCTCTTCAGAAGTTTTCTTCCGATGTATGAGTAATGTAATGCTCTTTTAACAGTGTCAGCTGTTAACTTGTACTTAGTTCTTCTTGAAAAGTGAAAACCTTTTGCAAGCTTAGCGATTTTGTTTCTTCTTCTTCTGGCTTTAAAGCCTCTTCTTACTCTAGACATAAAATCTCCTTAACGAATACTTGGGGGCCAATTGTTTTTGCTCTTCTCACTCTAAAGTTAGAATCCCAAGCCTCAGTTTTATTATTCTTTAATTATGCGTATGGAAGCATAGTTTTAACACGACCTAGATCTGCTTGATCTACATAGTCAGTCTTACCAGCTCTTTTCTTACAGTCATGAGCTTTTTTCTCAAGAATGTGTCTTAAGTTTGCTCTTTTTCTTTTAAATTTACCATTACCAACAGCCTTAAATCTTTTGGCCGCTGCTCTTCTGGTCTTCATCTTAGGCATCGCTAAATCTCCTCTGATTTCACCTACGGTCGAAACCGTGTAAAAAACTAAATAATTGAAGCAGTATTATATAACAACTTTGATTCTATTTGTAAAAGGGTATTTGAGTAAAAAAGAAGAAAAAATAAGGACTTAACGCAATGTTAAGTCCTACTCTTTCACGAGAAGCCACCTAAGTGACTGATATTGCTATTCGCTTTTTTCTTCGGCCTTAGGAGCAGCTTTTTCAGCAGTACCCTTAACAGCTTTTTTAGTTGGAGCAACGATAGTAATAATTCTATTCCCCATCATTTTTGGATCGGCTTCAACTTGAGAACCAAGCTCTTCAACTGTGGCCAATATATCTTTGAACTTAAGCATACCCTGGTCTCTATATGCCATTTCACGTCCACGGAATTGCATAACCATTTTGATCTTATCACCTTGCTCAAGGAACTTTTCAGCACGCTTAAGTTTAGTATCTAGATCATGGGCCTCAATATTTGGTCTAAATTGAATTTCCTTCAATGAAACCTGAGCCTGCTTTTTCTTGGCCTCATTGGCCTTCTTTTGTTGATCATATTTAAATTTACCGTAATCGATTACTTTAACAACTGGAGGTTTAGCTGTAGGAGAAACCTCAACTAGATCCAATCCAAGATCACCAGCAATGTCTCTTGCCTTGTCTAAAGTAACGACACCATAAGCAGTACCGTCATCGCCAATAAGTCTACACTCATTGATTCTAATCTGGTCATTAATACGAGGACCTAAATTTTTTCCTCTACCGCCGCGATGCTTGTCTTTAATAAATCACCTCCAAGTGAATTTTATGTTATCGCATAAGCATATGAAATATCATGCTAATGCAAAAAATTAAAGTTTTATTACTTTAATTTTGGCCTATTTTAGAAAAATAATCAACTTTTCCAGAACTCTAGCCGTATCAACTGACCAACTGTCCCAGAAATTCTCACTCTCCACGTTGGTAAAAAGATCTCACTTTGTCTAATCAATTTCTCTTTAGTCAAAATAGAATCTATATCTAAATCACCATCGTAAGTATAGCTATAAATAGTCGAAGAGGATAAATCCATCGCCGAAAGCTCAAAGTCCTCTAGGAAATCGTTACTACAAAATCCTATAATCTCTTTTCCTATACGTATAGTTTCACTTTGATGATCAAAGAAGTAAATAAAACTCGAGTCAGAGGCCCTAGTTAGTTTAGGATTCTTCTCAATGAAGTCATCTACCTCTTTTAGAGTTGCTACTATATCAGCTTCTCTAAGCTCTTCCTTCTTAAATATAACGCGCCCATTACCAATTTGGATTTCTTTAACACTATCCATCATCTATGCTTGAGAGCGAAGGTTAAATTTTCTAAGTTCTAATAAGAGATTTTCAAAATTTGCAATATTCTCATCTAGTAGCTTAGCGTTTTTAACTTTTATTTCACCGGCTGAATTTACAATCATTTCTTCGTGAAGAAAGTACTTCATTGAAGACTTCATAAGAGGCTCTGAGTTTGACTCAGGGAATTTAACAATCACTGCTAATTCTTTTTCCTCTTTGTGAATCTCTTTAAATCTCTTAGAGTAATCACTCATCTTAAATCCAGCTTCACCATTGGCCTCAGCAAGGGATTTAAAGGCGCAGGCACTAGTGTAGTAGGCCTCTATAATATAGTTAAATGATCTAGAGAATACTCCAAGGCTTGAAGCAATTGTATAGAGCTCTTTATGTGATAACTCTAAACACTCTTCTAGTGAGCTGATATCTCTTCCTATTAAATACGATAAGAGAATAAATGATTTCTCCATAAAGTCTTTAATAGTAGGAAGGTAGAACTCATGCTTTAGAAGTCTTCTATGTCCTAGGAATAGTTTCTTAAGATCACTAACTGTTTCAATCTTTCCACTAAAGAGATTAATCCACGCATAGTTAATAACCCATGGAATTAGGAAGTGATGAAGGATTGTATTTTTAAAGTATAGAAGCTCTTGTCTATGGTCATCTTTGATTGCATAGAAAGTGTGACTTCTAGAGCTCTTTCCAATGACATCGATCTTCTTATTACCAATCATTATATCTAATGCACGACCGAGGCTATCTTCAAGCTTTGCTTCCTGCATTGAGTCTGTATAAGGAATTCTGTATGTGTCACAGAATTCAATGATCTGCTTTCCTTTAGCAAGGATATCTGTCCAATCTAGTGCTCCCGCAGGCTCATCTAATAAGATTAGGCCTAGAAGTGCTGAAGGAGTAACGCTCATATTTGCGCCAACAGTTCTAAAGCACTCAAACGCTAGGTTTTGTACGTCTTCTTTAAGATTATCATCATTTTTCTTAGCGGCTATAATTGGCTCACCAAGCTTTATATGAACTGATCCAAATTGATAGCTAAAGAGTTTAAAGAGACTTAGAAGTTGTCCAGTGCTCTCTTTTGTTTTCTTTGCTCCACCAAGTTCTTTAGCTAAAGATTTTTGCTCTGGAACGTATTCATGAACAATACTCACAGGAACAAAAGCTAGATCCTTCTTCCTATCTGGTGGAAGATGGCTGTGGGCCTCTAAAATCATTTGGTAGAGGCCATACTTTGGAGAAAGAAGCTTTCCTGTTCTAGATCTTCCACCTTCAAAGAAGAACTCAATAGGCTTTTGCTCCATCAATAGGTAGTAGAGATAGGCTTCAAGAGTTAGCTTATAAAGAACATCACTTGCAAATGATCTTCTTATAAAGAAACATCCTGACTTTCTAAAGAGTTTTCCAATTGGAAAAATATTTAGATTATTTCCACCTGCAACGTAGAGAGGAAAGCCGTACTTCTTGAAAACCATATAGTTGATGGCAACGTAATCAGCGTGTGATTGATGATTTGGCACCATTACTACTGACTTCTCTTTAACTAATTTATTAAAATCGACACCGTTTTCAGAGAAGTTAACCCCGTCATATAACTTAGGCAGAGTAGAATCTAGTAACTTTTGAAAAGTTTTAATATACGTTTTAGAGAACTCTGCACGAATTTCGGCCAAGTTCTTTAATGCTTTCTCTCTTTCTTCTTTTGGATTCTCTCTCCCCTCAATTCTAGATTTTAGCTTTGGGTAAGAGAGAACTATTTTTTCTTGTCCGTTAAATAGACTCATTAAATTTCCTTATTATACCTTTCCATGTGGACGAGACTCAGTCATTCCTGAAGTACTCATTTCCATGAAGAGACCAACCTCTTTCATAGCTGCAATATTATCAACACCAAGGTAAGTCATTCCAGATCTAAGGCCACCAGTAAGTTCAGAAATTACGTCTGCCACTGGTCCTTTACAAGGTACAAGAGTATCTACACCCTCTGCTGCCATTCCTTTTGGAAGTTCACCACGCCATGATACTTGCGCTGCTTTTGAGGCCATACCTCTATATTGTTTCATTCCACCCTTTAATTCTCCTGGAGTTTCTAATGTTCCAGAAAGGAGTGAACCTGCCATAATTGTTTGTGCTCCAGCACATA
>NZ_JBFGYP010000077.1:0-13653 GCF_041587335.1 Halobacteriovorax sp. | reverse complement strand
GAAGATAGAAACTTCCGAAGAAGACTTAGAAGAGCTATCTTTCTTAAAAGAAAGTGAAGAAAAAAATAGCTTGGAATCAGAGACTGTCTCTCCTTTGGAAGAGGATCAAAATATCGAAGAAAGTCAGTTTGAAACAAAGACTCATTTAAAAAACTTTGCCCTTAGTTATATCTCTATTTCAGATAGCGAAGAAACATCATTAACAACATTTGGTCTAGCTTGGACTCCTCATATTTGGTTTACGGAACACTTTGCCCTTAGAGGAAACTTTGGATTCCACTCATATGAAACCGTTGAAACTGACTTCGTAGAATCTCAGTCTTTTCTTATCTATGATATCGCGGCCTATGGGCAGTATTTATTTACAAACCTATTTTTTGAAGTGGGATATGGTACACAGAAATGGAATCTTGAGGGGGCCGAGAGTGTAAGTTCATTATCTTTTGGCGCAGGATATCTTTTCGATGAAAAATTACTCTATGTTCTAGATAGAGTTTCACTTGAAATGTCGTCTCTTTCTAATGAAGTTTCTACTAAAGAGTTGAAGCTCAATATTGGAGCTTCTTTCTAATTTATTTTCTCTTCAATTGTTTTTATTAATGTCTTTGTTGATTTCACTCTCTTTCTACTACCTCTCTTTTCAAGAAATCTCAGATAGTGAACGATATTCTTAATCCTAGATTTTCTCATATCTATCTTGGGTGAGAATCGAGGCATTTGGTTTTTTTTATCAATACTTCTTGGGTTATGTATTAATTGGCGAAGTTTTTTATCTGAGAATTTTTTAGTTAAATTATTAGTGATCAATTCTCCAACTTTAGTTGAGCCGTAACCATAAATAGAGTGGCATGATAAACAATGCTTTCTAACGTTTTCATAACCCCATTTTATTTTCTTATCTGCATCCTTTGGAGGGACAATAACCTCTGGAACATTAGATATAAGGTCAAACCCTGTGACTTTATAAGGCCAGTGAGCCTTTCTTCTTGAAGGGAACTTTTCTTTATCTTCAATCCATATTAAATAATATGGTGCAAGGTCTACTATCTTTTCTTTGTACATTGTTAAAGAGACAAACTTCTTATTATCTGCTCTTGAGAAAGCTAGAAATGCTTTTCTTTCTTGAAATTTATAGGTCTCTATAATTGGTAAATAACCATCTTTTGTTGTGACTCTAATCGCAAACTCATTAATCCATTTATTAGTATAACTCGAACTTAATATTTGCTTCATGGAGAATGCATTATATGTTTCAGGCTTGAGTGTGTAGGGGTTAAATATAGTGACCTTTTGAACATCAAACTTATCTTTTAATTTCTGAAGATTTGTTGTGTGCAGGGATTCCCCATTCTTAAGTAGGGTAAGATCTGTATTAGCGTTAACAGATAGACTTAAAGTCATTGCTATAATATTTTTTATAAATAAATTCATTAGGAAATGATACTAAGAAATGGTGCACCCGACAAGGATTGAACTTGTGACCTTTCCGATGTCAACGGAATGCTCTCCCACTGAGCTACGGGTGCGTGAAGTGTTCAAAAAATATAAGAGAGTTTTAAAAAGGTGTCAATCTATGATTACCTTGCATAGCAGTAGTAAACTCACAAAATACTAGAAAATCAAGAATTTAACTTATCTAGAAGCGTTAAATGCGCTATAAAAGATCCTATGAAAAAACGTCTAGATGTCACCCTGTTTCAACTGCTGAAAAATCAGTTTATAGAATTCTTTCCTTGGTATATAGGAGCATTTATTGCTCTCTACTGTACTCACTATATTCAAAGTGAGTTGCCGTTTATGGCCAAGGAGCTTGCAGACTTTGTTGTGAGTGAAACCCACGACTTCAATACTATCAAGTTTGCATATTTAGCGATTGGAATCATTGTGTTTAGAACATCTTCTAGGTTACTCTTTTTTTATCCCGCTAGAATTCTTCAGAAGTATTTAAGAGTAGAAGCAATTGAAAGAATAGAAAGCTCAAATCCAATTAGATATAAGAGTTTCTCTGCAGGGCAACTCTTTCAAGTTGTTGGTAATGACCTTGAGGAAGTAAGAGCTTTAATAGGTTTTGCACTTTTGCAGGTGGCCAATATAGTTATTGCAATGAGTGTACTTATTCCAAAACTTTCAGGATTTAGCCCAAAGCTATTAATGGCCCTAACTCCAGTATTTGTAGGGTTTGTTATTTTTACAATAATTGTAAGTCGAAATAAAAAGTACTACAGAAAAACTCAGGATCTGCAAGGTGAAGTTCAAAACTTCATTATGGAGGCATATACAGGAAAGAAAACAATAAAGAACTATCACGTTGAAAACTCTTTCATTAATCTTTTTAAGAAGCACTCTATGGCGGAGCTTTATAACTTTTATAAGGCCGGAAATAATATAGCATTCTCTATTCCTCTTGTTCCTTTTGGAGTAGGTGTTTCTCTGCTATGGGGAGCTCATATTATCAGGGTTGAAGACTTAGGAGCATCGTCGCTTGTCTTATTTTCTGGATTTGTATTCCTATTCTTAGAGCCTATGATGTTCCTTTCTTGGATTGGAGTAGTTTTTGCTCGTTCAGCTGGGGCTTGGTCTAGAATCAAAGAATTAATAAACGCTATCAAAGAAGAAAGTCCTGAAGAAGCAGAGATGCGAGTTGATAATCAGTCCATCTCTAGTGAGGGAGAGTTTGTCATTAAACTGTGGGATGAGAAGATAGATCTTAAGATTGTAAAAAATAAATGGAATGTTTTAATTGGTACTACTGGTTGCGGAAAAACAGAAGTTATTAAACAGATGGCCAACATACTTTTAAATAAGAATAAAAATATCTCATATGTTGCACAGGACCCATACCTTTATAATGATACAGTGAGAGCAAATATCTTCCTCGGAACTGAAGTGACACCACAAAGAGAGAGTAAGGCAAAAGAGCTTTTATCTTTATTTGGACTAGATTATCTGGAGTCGAGTATGGACGCACTTCTTGATCTTGAGGTTGGAGAAAATGGAAAGAGGTTATCTGGAGGACAGTGCAAGCGTCTTTGTTTAATTAGAAGCCTTCTATCAAATGGAGATATAATCATTTGGGATGATCCATTTTCATCTGTGGATCTAATACTAGAAAAACAAATTTTCAATAAATTAAAAGAAAGTGAATTCGCAAAAGATAGAACATTTATTCTGAGTTCTCATCGTCTGACTACTGTTAAGCTTTCTGATTACATTCTCTATATTGATAAAGATTACGGTCTTATGGAATACGGAGAACAAAGTACATTACTAACTAAAGAGACAAAAACATATGAATACTTCGAAAATCAAATGGTCTAGTATATTTTTCTTTAAAGGATCATTTAAGTACGTATCCTTTATTATACTTTGCTTACTCTTATCTGCCGGGCTTGGAGCAATGGTTCCAAAGCTCGTTGCTAAATTAGCTGAGAGTTATAGTAATGAAGATATCTTTTACACTAGTATTCAGAATTTATTATTTCTTTTTATGGGAGTCTATGCAAATAGATCACTCTATCAATTAAGCGTTAATAAGTATGTTAGGTACTTAGTTCAAAATGTAAGAAGTTGGTGCTTTGAGAAGTGGATATTAAGTTATGAAATACAGGAAGGGGATACAGGTCACGAGGAAAAATATCCTCAAGGTGAAATACTCTCTAGGATTGTTAACGATACAGAAAGTATTCGCGAACTTGTAACTTCAGGAACATTTGGGATCTTTATTGATTTATTCTTTGTTGTCTCTTGCATGCTTAGTTTTATTACTATTAATACAGTCACTGGGGTGACTTTAGTCTTGGCCGAAGTTCTTGCTGCTTCATTGTTGATTTATGGAAGTAAGTATATGAGAAAGATATTTCTCTCTGTTCGCCACTCTAGAGGGAATGTATATAAAACAGTTGCAAACCTCGTCGGAGGAGTTGGGGAGACGTATTTCACTAATCATGAGAACTATGCTTCTAAAAAAGGTGAAGTTGTTTTTGATGATTACTTAGGTAAAATTCTAAAGTCAAATGTTTGGGATTCTGGCTATTACTCTATTGCTGAGTCTCTATATCCTCTCTTACTAGCATTAGTTGTTTTAATCTTTCCATATAGTCATATCACTCAAGCTGCTGTCATCCTCGTTATTGTTGATCTTATCCAAAGATCGATTGGGCCGGTTAAAGATATCGCAGGAAAGATTGCAAATGTGCAAAGAGCAGCAAGTGGTGTCGATCGAATTAGTGAATTTATGTATGATTTAGATAAAACAATTTCTTCTCCAAAAGAGTACTCTAAAAAAGATGAAAATTTAGATCAGGTAGCAATTGATATTGAGAGCTTTTCATATCCAGTTAGAAGAAAAGGGGAACCTGCTTTTAACTTATCAAATATATCTTTTAGCGCATTGAAAGGTGAGCTCGTTGGGATCGTTGGGATATCAGGATGTGGTAAGTCGACTCTTCTTAAGATCTTAAGTGGAAATCTTATTCCTCAAAAAGCCGAGATTGTAGTCTCTGGTAGTGATGGTGAGAGAGTTATCTTTCCTGGTGAAACGTTCAAGGATGTCACAAGATATAGAGAACTGGTGGGAATTGTTTCCCAAGAATCTCATATTTTCTCAGAAAGCATTGCATTCAACATTTGTCTAAGTGAAGATATACCAGAAAGCTTTTATACTTTTTGGAAATGGGTAGAAGATCGCATACCATATATAACTGAGGTCTGGGGTGTGACTCCTGAGACTAAACTTAATCAAAAGTCGATATCGATTGGGCAGAAACAACTCTTAGCAGCAATTAGGTCATGTTATTTAAAAAAGCCTATTGTTCTCTTTGATGAAGTTTCCTCTGGTCTAGACTCTCGACTTGAGTTGGCGCTGAGAAAAGTGATTCTTTTAATTCAAGAGCAATCACTTACTTTTATAGTCGCTCATAGATTAGAGACAGTTATTGAGTCTAATAAGATTTTAGTTCTGGATAAAGGAAAGTTAATCTCATCTGGAACTCATCAGTCATTATTGAATGATTGTGAAATTTATAAAGAGTTTTTGAACGAGTTGAGCCATTAGCTTAACTGAGTTAGAATATTTAGCGTAAAGACATAAGTGCAAGGAGCGCATAATGAAGAGAAATATTTTTACAACTGCATCTATAGCAGTTCTTGCAGGAGTACTTTTCTACTCTTGTACAAAATCGGTAGAATCAAAGCCAACATTCTTATTTAAACCTGCGCCAGATACAAGTGCTGGAGTAAAAATAGGGGATAAGATAATTTCAAAAGATGACTTATTCAAAGGTATTGAGAGTGAGTTATATGAAGCAGAAATGAAAGTTTTTGAAATTAAAATGAATAAAATGAAGGCAAGAGCGCTTGAAGTATTCATGGAGCAAGATCCAAAGAAAAAAGATCTTTCTAATGATGAGTATTTAGAGAAATTTATCACTTCAAATATTAAAATATCGAAAGAAAAAATTGATGCTTTTGTTAAAGAAAAGAATATTCCAAAGGAACATCTTAACGATCAAATGAAGCAGAGAATTCAGCAGTATCTTCTTATTGAAGAAAAGAAAGTTGCAATTGATAGCTGGCTAGCAGAAAAGACTAAGAAGTCTCCAGTAGAAATTTACTTTGAAGAGCCATCAAGACCTGTCTTCAATGTGACTTCTGGTGATGCTCCTTTTATGGGGGCAGCTGATGCAAAGGTTGAAATTGTAGAATTTTCTGATTTTCAGTGTCCTTTCTGCTCTAAAGGTGCAGGAGTTGTAAACGATCTTAAGAAGAAGTACGGAAATAAAATTAAGATTGTATTTAAGAACTTTCCTCTACCATTTCATAACCATGCAAAGAAGGCCGCAGAAGCAGCACTTTGTGTACATGAACAAGATAAGAAGAAGTTTTGGGATATGCATGATGCAATGTTTGCAGACCAAACAAAACTTGATCGTCAAGGTCTCGTAAACTCTGCAAAATCTCTTAAAGTAGATGTTACTAAGTTCACAAAGTGTTTAGATTCTGGAAAGTTTACTGCAAAAGTAGATTCAACAATGGCAGAAGGGAAGAGTATCGGAGTAAAGTCGACACCAACATTCTTTGTGAATGGAAAAATGATCAATGGGGCCCACCCGGTTGAGACTTTCTCTGAGTTAATTGATCAGGAATTAGCTAAGTAACTAATTTAACAATAAATTTTCTTAATACATAAAAGGCCTGGAAAAATATTTCTAGGCCTTTTTATTTTTCATATTCATGTATAATATTAAGGTCAGGTTCACCGCCAAAAAACCAGGAAGGTAGAGGCACAATGGATATTAACGACTATAGCACAAGACTTTCACAGGCCAGAAGCAACTTTAGAGATGCTGCAGATGAACTTAAAGAACAATATAGCTCAGATGTAGAAGATCTTTCAAAGAAGCATGAAGGCATCCAAGAGAAACAAAGAAAAAATTTCGAAAAGAGTAAGTCTGAAATAGAGCAGAATGTCACATCCACTATTGATAAGAAAAACCTCGAAGTTAAAGAATCAATGTTGCAGAAGACGGAGCAGTTTAGAAATAAAATTGCATCGCAACAAGAGGGATTTGAAAACGATAGACAAGATATTAAAAGAGACTTTGGTCATAGATTAGATTACTTAAGAGACTCATATAATAAAGATATATCTGCCAAAGATGAGAATTATAATACAAAGTCGGAGTTGGCGTCGAAACGTTATGAAGATCGTATAGATTCAGCAACTAAAGATTTCCAAGATAAAATTTCAGAAATTGATAAGTCATCGAGAGATGCGGTTAGAAGTCAAAAGATAGATTTAGATATTGAAAAGAAGTCTCAAGAGTTACGACATAAAAATGAAATAGCTGACTTTGTTGAGAGCGGTAATTCAACTAGAGCAAAAATGGTTGAAAAACAGCAAAGAGATTTACAAAATTTAAGAAATACTCAAGCAGATGAACTTAGAAATAGAGGAGATCATCACGCTAAGACTGTAGACTCTATTTATGAGCAGAAGAATAATGAAGCTAAAGAAATGTCTAATACATTTAGAAAGCTTACAGATGATATCAACGACAGAAATACTAAGTATAATGACCAAATGGCGAAAGCCAATAGAGAGAGAATCACTGGTCTAGAAAGAGAGTATGCAAAATCTGAATATCAAAATAAGAGAGAATTCCAAGAGAAGTTAAAGGGTGGGTCATCGGAAGAAAGAGACAATCTAAGGTCTGCTGCTCTTACTCAAAAGTTTGAAACAAGAATTAAAAATATAAACGATAATATTGATACAATGAGATATAAGGATCAGCTCGATAAAGAAAGAATGTCAGCTGAATTTCAAAATAATACTAAAGAGCGAAATATTGCTCATTCTAAAATTGTTGATAATCTAGAAAAAGAGTCGAGAGATTTTAAGAATAATGCTCTTAAAGAAAGTAGAGAAAGTACTAACAAAATAATTGGTGATTATAAGAATAGATTAACTAAATCAAAATTAGACAGTGAGCAACAATCTATAAAAGATCGTCAAGTTACAAAAAATAGAATTGAAAACCAAAGACAAGAGTTTGGGCGTGTCGTAAACCAAATGAGTGAAATGAATCAAGAAGCGATTTCTGAACTTCAAAGTGAGCACGCTACAGAGAAATCTAAGTTTATAAATGAAGCCCGAGTTGCCCACCACAATGAGGTTGAAGAGCTCAAGGATGACTTTAATAATCGACTAACAAGTAAAGAAGAAAGTTTAAACAAAAGATTAGAGATGAAGACTAAAGAGCTTGATCAAACAATCAATAGATATGAAGATAAGTTAACAAGAACTGAGAAAGATTCCCAGGCTGAAATTTTAAAGATTAAAAACTTCAATGAAGAGCGTAGAGTTGAAGATTTTAGAGAATTTAAAAGAGAGATGAGAACTATGTCAGATTCTTTTACAAAAGATAAGATTGCTCTAAAAGAAGAGCTTGATAGAAAATTTTTAAATGAAAAACATAAAAGTGATATCAAGTTAAATGAGGTTGTTCAAAAATATGAAACTCAATTAGATGTAGAGCGTAATGAAACAAGAAGAAACTTCAAGACTAAGATTAAAGAACTTGAGTCAAATTATCAGAGACTTGCTGACCAAAGTGAGTTAGAGAAAGATCTTATTAGAAATCAATTTGAAAGAAGAATTGAAGAGATGCAAAAAGTA
The DNA here is from genome assembly GCF_041587335.1 of Halobacteriovorax sp. Lineage (GTDB taxonomy): Bacteria > Bdellovibrionota > Bacteriovoracia > Bacteriovoracales > Bacteriovoracaceae > Halobacteriovorax. Next base: position 5,477 of record NZ_JBFGYP010000077.1, on the reverse strand, counting down.
AATCAAATGCAAATCGAAGAGCTAACTAGACAGAAAAACTCAAGAGCATAAAAATACAATTTGTCGCTCCTTTAATCAAAGTGCTATACTTAGATAAATTAAATTTAATCCTAGGAAGCACTTGAATGAGAAGGGCAAAAATCGTGGCCACTCTAGGCCCATCATCTAACACCGTTGAGCAAATTTCAAAACTAATTGAAGCAGGAATGAATGTTTGTAGAGTAAACATGAGTCATGGTACTCACGACTCTCACAAGGAGCTCATTGCAAATATTAGAAAAGCTTCGGAAAATGTGGATAAGCAAGTTGCAATCTTAGCTGATTTACAAGGACCAAAAATTAGAGTTGATAAGCTTAAAGAAAACCTAGTTTTAAAAGAAGATGAGGAATGGGTAATTGGTCCGACTAATTTAATGGACAAATATCCAGAGTATGCAGAAAGGTATATACCAACTATCTATGAAGACTTAGTAAATGATTGCTTTGATGGGGCCAGAATCCTTTTTGATGACGGATTAATTCTCGCGGAGTCTACAACAAGAGATAGAGATGTTTATAAAATAAAAATTAATGTCGGTGGAACTTTGAAGTCTAATAAAGGAATTAACCTTCCAGATTGTGACGTTTCAGCTCCAAGTTTTACAGAAAAAGATAGAGCAGACTTAATGTTTGCTCTGACTCAGAATATAGATTATATCGCTCTCTCTTTTGTTCGTAGGGGAGAAGATATTCAGCAAGTTAAAGCTCTACTTCACGACTATAAAGTAAATATTCCTATTATTTCAAAAATTGAAAAGCCTCAGGCGATTGATAATATCGAAGGTATATTAGACGTTACAGATATTATTATGGTTGCTAGAGGAGATATGGGGGTAGAAGTTGGAAACCATTTAGTTCCTTCTATTCAGAAAAAATTAATCAAGTTGTGTAATGATAGAGGGATACCTGTTATTACAGCTACCCAAATGCTTGAGAGTATGACAAATAACCCAACTCCAACTAGAGCAGAAGCTAGTGATGTAGCAAATGCTATTTGGGATGGAACGGATGCTGTTATGCTATCTGGTGAAACAGCTTCAGGAGCTTATCCTGTAGAAACTGTTAAAACGATGGTTCAAATTATAGAAGACGCTGAGCAAACTCCGAAGGAGAGACCCTTTTTAAGACACGTCGATCTTTCGAGTGTTCAATCTTCTGTTATGGTTGCTGCATCACTAATAGGTGAAAAAGTTTATGCAAAAAGAATTCTAGCAGTAACAGAGTCTGGAATTTCTTGTTTGAAGCTTGCTAAGTTTAGACCAACAACTCCTTGTTTAGGTGTAACTACAGATCAAGCGACAGCTCGTAAGATGTGTCTTTACTGGGGAATAGAGCCTTTTCTTTTGAAAAACTATAGTGAAGATTCATTTAATTTTCAAATCCATGTTATTAACGATGTTAAGAAAAGTCTTGGACTTGTGAACGGTGATAAGTTAGTCATAACAAGAGGCGATGGTAAATTCTTTAGAGTCGGAAGCTCAAACTCTGTGAAGGTTCATATCGTAAAAGATGTCCCTAAGGTTCTTGGAAGTGGTGGTGATACATTAGAAGAAATTTCTGATGATAAAAAAAAAATCCTTCTAGACCATAATATTTGCGCTAGCTGCCAAAAGTGTGTGGAAATCTGTCCTCACGCTATTTGGAAAATTAATCCAATCTCTAAAGATACTTATCTAAATAAGGAACAAATTCATTATTGTAATATGGACCTCCAGTGTATAAAGGTTTGTCCTACTGGTGCGATTGAAATAATTCCAAAATATTAATTCATGAAAAATAAGATTTTAGAAGAAGTTTTACACTCTAAAAACCTGTCTCAATATGGGATTGTTGATTGGGGTGTAACTACTGTTTCTAGACCTATTACTTGGAAGTATTACTTTGAGTGGGTTAATAAGGGCCTTAATGGTATTTTAAAGTACTTAGAGGGTGAAAGAAGAGATAAGAGAGAAGATTTAAAAAATTACTATCCTGAGTTTAAATCAGCAATCGTTTTCCAGTTCTCATACGCTAAGAAAAAGTTTGAACTCGATAAGTTCTATAAGTCTAAAAAGAGTAACGGTCTAAAAATCGCGAGCTATGTTCTTGGCTTTGATGGTATTGATTACCACTTCAATCTTCGCGAATCCTTAAATCAACTTGGGGAACAATTAAGGGAAATTGATCCTGAGTTAAACTTTAAGTTATCTTTAGATACGCAACCAATACTGGAGCGTGACCTTGCCTTTAGAGCTGGACTTGGTTGGTTTGGTAAGAATAGTATGTTCATAAGTAAAAAAGAGGGGAGTTTCTTTATTCTAGGATCTCTTCTACTTTCTAAAAACTATTCTTTGAATGAAAAAGTAGTAGAAACTGATCATTGTGGTCAGTGTACTAGGTGTGCAGATAGTTGCCCAACTGATGCTATAGACCTTGAAACGAGAACTCTTATTGCTGATAAATGCATAAGTACATATACGATAGAGCAGTTTAAAGACATAGGAGAGGCTCCAAAGGGAATGGAGAGTTCGAATGGTGAGATTTTTGGCTGTGATATTTGCCAAGAGGTTTGTCCCTGGAATAAGAGACTTCTTAGGATAGGTAAGTATGATAATGAAGAAGTCATTGTCAGTGAGAAGGAAGCACACTTGAGAGAGTTCTTCTTAGAGAGGCCATTGGAGAATATTTTAGATGAGTTGAAGTCTCTATCAAACCGAGGATTTCAAAGATTATTTAAGAGTACTCCCATAGAGAGAACTGGTCGAATTGGTCTTTTGAAAAACATACGATTCTTCTACGGCAAAAGGTAATCAAGTAAACTTAATTTCTAATTTTTTTAAATGGCCGTATAATAATGAAATATTATAAGTAAGGTATGATTTAATGAGTAATAATAGTCAAAATAATAAGAAAGCTTTTTCTTCTTTAAGTAAAATAATAATTTTAAAAATTATTGCAATAAGCTCAATCGTTACAGTTATCTCTACAGGTATCCAGCTATATAGAGATTATTCTCAAAATGTTTCTAAAGTTGATAATGACATTAAAAGAGTTTCGAGTTTAATTGTTCCTGAATTATCCTACAATTTATGGCACCTTGATTTGAAGGCGCTGAAAATGCAACTACACTCTCTTTCTTCAACAGGGGAATTTACATTTGTTGAAATTAACTATGATGGTAAGCAGCTATCGTCAGGAGTAGATGATAAATTTCTTCAAAAGAAAGAAAAAACTTGGCCTCTTATGTACTCTTATAAAGGCGAGGAAAGAGAGTTAGGTACATTGAGAGTAGTTACAGATTTAGAGCCATACTTAGAGCATGTTCTAGATACAGCACTCTTTATTTTAACAGCGAACTTTATAAAGACATTTATCGTCGCCTTTGTGATGATCTATATTCTCAGAGGACATGTGATGATTCCTCTAAATGTACTATCTAATAAGTTAAAAGACTTCAATATTAACAATCTCGACAAAGAAGACATTGATTTAAATAGAAGACCATCAAGTACAGTAGATGAACTTGATATTGTTCTGTATTCAGTCAATCAAATGAAGAGTAATTTAATTAGTGATATTGAGAGAATGAAAAAGAATAGAGAAGAGAAGGAAGAGCTTGTTATCAAGTTAAATCAGTCTCAAAAAATGGAGGCACTAGGAAGACTTTCTGGTGGTATTGCTCACGATTTTAATAATATTCTTCATCTTATATCTGGATCTGCAGAACAGTGTCTTCACTACCTTGAAGTTAATAAACCAGACAAGATAAAAAAATATTTAGGGAATATTGTTGAATTTGCAGAGAGGGGAGATAAGTTAATACGCCAGATTCTAACTTATACTCATCAAAAGAAAGTTGAATATACTAAAACTAATATTGTAGATGTTATTAAGACTAGTTTAGATATGATGAGATCTACTCTTCCTGCAAATATAGACATTGATTTCACATATGATCAAGAAGTCGAGATCCTCGGCGATGTTACTCAAATGCAGCAAATTATAATGAACTTTTGTACCAACTCTAGAGACTCTATAGGAACGAAGAATGGGCATATTAAAGTTCGATCTCAAATTAACCATATTAAAAATGAAGTACGTTTAATTATTTCAGATGATGGTGCTGGTATTCCTGACGAGGTAAAAGAGAAAATTTATGAACCATACTTTTCTACAAAACCTATTAATAAAGGGACTGGAATGGGTCTCTCGATTATTCATTCAATCATAGAGCAAATGAATGGTCGTATTGAGCTAATTAGTGAGGTCGGAGAAGGCGCAAAATTTATAATCTTTCTACCTGTTTACTCTGAAGGGAAGAAAGTTTCTTCTGATGATCAGAAGATATTAGTTAATAATGATGATGTAGCTTTAAATGGTAAAAAGGTTCTTATAATTGACGATGAAGAAATTATCGCAAATATGCATAAAGACTTTTTAGAGGCCAGTGGAGCGGAAGTATTTTGTTATACTTCGGGCATTGCTGCATTAGGCGCATTAAAGACTGGGCTAGAAGTCGATGTTATTCTTACTGACTTAGCAATGCCTGAGATGAGTGGCTTTGAATTCGCTAAAGCATATACGGAAGATGGTGGAAAATCACCAATCATTCTTCTAACAGGATATGAAGAGAAAGTATTATCTGAAAATGATATATCAAATTACAACATAGAAGAGGTCTTACTCAAGCCTGTGAATATGGAGGAATTATTAGAGGTCATAAAATCTATATAATACCTTCATCTTTTAAAAACTTTTTTATATGTGGTGCTGCTAGCTCAGGCATATGATGTGCGAGCTTAGTAGGCCTTTCATAGGTAACCTGATTATTGCCTTGGAGATAATCCACCATTAGTTGTGTACCTTCTTTTCCAACAACAACATCATCGGCTCCAGTAATAAAGTGAATTCTACTATCGTTGAGCTCAAGCTCTCCTTTGCGCTCTTTTATCCAAGGAAAAATAACCTCTGGAGAAATTGTAGGAGAAACTAATTGTCTACGAACATTTAAAGTTGATTTATAAAAGGGAGTATCAAAAATATGGGTAACGCCCTCAGGTGGCATGCCAAGTCCTACACATAGTGACATAGCGTCAAAACCGTTGAAGTCATCAGACTCAAGTGCAAGAAGAGATAGTAGGGCGCCAAGAGAGTGACCTCCTAATATGACTTTGTATTCTCCATTCTCAGCCGTTGCATCAACTAAAGGGAACTCTTCACTAAATGATTGATGAAGCTCTTCATAAGCGACTTTAAAGAGGTGAGGAGCATGCTCTTTGTATTCATCAAAGCTCTTCACTTCGCTATAGGTTCCAAGATAATGACCTGGCTGGTCAAAGATTATATTAGCAATCCCTTCTTCTGCGAGTCTTGTTCCCCAGCTTAATATACTAGACTTATGTGAAGTATATCCGTGGGTGAAAATACCGAACGCCTTTACTGGTGTGGTATCTATTGAT
>NZ_JBFGYP010000076.1:0-13663 GCF_041587335.1 Halobacteriovorax sp. | reverse complement strand
TACAAATAACTTTTGTGGATAGTTCTTCTCAAATAGATCATTTAACCAATCACTCTTATAATTATCGATACTTCTTGTTCCACTAATATAGTGATTTACGACATCTCCAAGACTCTTGTATGCACCAGAGTGAAAGTAAGGGGCCGTTAAAGCTACGTTTCTAAGAGGAGGCACTCTAAAGTGGTAGCGATCTAGCTCATTATTAGTAATCAGGAATCTTCCCTCATCATTATGCTTTATATCTTTTCCAGGGCCAGTTTGAGGAGAAGCGACACCTTCAAAAGCAAATCCACCTAATAAGGTTCCATTGTGGCAACGAATACAAAGTCCACCTTCAAAAAATACGAGTGCACCATTCTTGGCCTTAGTATTAAGTGCTGATTCATCACCCCTTAAGTAATTATCCCAAGGTGTGTCATAGACAGCAAACCTGTGCTTTTGAAAATGAGCAAGGGCATTACCAAAGTGTCCAATATTTAATTCATCCGCATTAGGGAAAGCTTTTCTAAAGAGATCTACATACTCCTTTCTCTTTAGGAGTCTATTCATTATATGCTTCCAAGCCTGCTCATCAGTCTCAGCATCTGCAATTTCATTTGTCCCTTTTACTCCACGCATTTCCTCATGTGAAAGAATTGGAAATAGAGCTTGTGCAGCAAGGGCACTTCCAAGAACTTCAGTGATATCCCAACGCTCGGGATAGTCTCCATTCAAGGCCTCAGCTGGCGTTTCATACACATCCCAGTCACTTCGGTAGTTGACTCTTCCATCCCAGAACATAAAGCTCATATCTTTATGTCCAAGATTGTATAAGGGAGGGGAATTTCTAGGTATTACTTGTCCAGCGAGTCCTGCGATTCTATTCTTTCCAACGCCTTCTCCACCTTCTCCAATAGATAGTGGTAATGCGTCCCCTGTTCCAAGCTTAGGATCATGACAAGTAGAGCAGCTAATGTTTCTATTGCCAGAGATTTCTTTTTCGAAAAATAGTTTTTCACCTAATATATACTTTACGTCATTTAGACCCGTAGGTTTTTCTACGGCCTTAAGTTGAAAAGTTTTAATATAGGCTTGAAGTTTAGTATCTAGATCAGATTTTGCATTGGCCGTGAATATAATGGTTAATTGTATTAAGATAAACTTAAATAACATTTCTTTGTCCTGTGTGTGTGTGTGTGTGTGGCGAAAATTCTAGTGCGCACTAGTTTGAGTAGTCAAACTATTTTTCACCACTCATTACAACACATCGAATCAAGAAAGCTTTATAGAGCCTAAGAAGTGATTTACTTCAGATATTTTCTTATTATCTTTAAGTTTCAAAAAGAGAGGAATACTTTTGTAACGTCCATCCTTGTAAAAAATTGAAATACTGTAGTTTCCAGATGCTTCTCCTCCTCTTGTCCTTGAAAGCGAGATATCTTTTATTTCAGATAGTTCAAAATCAATCTTTCTAGTTCTAAATAGATAATGAAGTTTTACTTGTAGCGATGAGCTAGATTCTAGGACAATCTCTCTTGGAAAAATAAAGTTAACTACTCCCAATGGGATTATCGTAAAAACTCCTACTCCAAAGGAGTCATAGCTACCTCCAGTGAAATATAGATAAATTTGATATAGGCCAGTTAGAAATACAACGAAGCAAAAAATAAAAGGTATTTTTGAAGTTTGAATTCTTAACTTATTTGAAGCTCTACAATTTATCATGTGATTAAGTTTACCATTACTACTCGTTAATTTATAAAATAAGTGCTAAATTTGTTCTATTAAAATATTTAGGAGTAGTTTTGCATTATATCTTAGCAAAGAACGTAGATTGGCTCGGACCACTTAAAGAAGAAATTAAAAATAGCTTTGACACAGAATCAGAATCTGTTGCAGGTCTTCCTATTTTAAAAGTGTCATCAGACTTAGATCTAAAAAATAAGTACTTAGCTTTTTCAACGACAGCACTTTTAAATACAGAAAAGTTCCCAGAAGACTCTATTTCGAAACAGGCCCAAGCCTTAGTAGATTCAATCTGTAAAAAGATTAGTGCAGATCAATCTATTAATCTACATGTCTTTAGTATGACTAATAAATATGGTGTTTTAGAAACAGGTCGAGCAGAGATTTTAAAAGATAAAATTCATAAAAATTTAAGAAAGAACAAAATAAGAATTTTAAGAAAAAAGTTTGACCGCTCTTTGGCCATTGTACAGGTAATGCTGCTAGATGACCGATCAGTCATATTATCGGTACAAACGTCAGAAGAGGTTTCTCAATACAATTCACTCTACTCTCCTTACGTAGGAGGTTTCAATAATGTTGAAGATGATAAAAAAGCGCCATCAAGAGCATTTAAAAAAATTGTTGAAGCTCAAGAGATCCTTGGTGTTAAAATATCAGAGAATGAAACATTAATCGACTTAGGAGCCTGTCCAGGTGGATGGACTTATATTGCAAGAAAGAATGGTGCAAGCGTAATAGCGATTGACCGTTCAGAGCTTAGAGAAGACCTCATGGTAGACGAGAAGGTTCAATTTCTTCAAACAGATGCCTTTAAGTATAGACCAGATCAAACTCTCGACTGGTCCGTCTCAGATATTATCTCTACACCAGATAGAGTTATAGAGTTAATTACAACATGGGTACTTGGTAAACTGTGTCGTAACTTTATATTCACAATTAAATTCCAAGGTAAGGAAGGCTACCACGTTCTTGAAGATTTTAAGAAGTTGGCGGATCAATGTGACTTTAAAATAATTTTAAAGCAGCTTAATGCCAACAAGAATGAAGTGACAATAATGGGAACTGAAAGAGTATGACATACTTAATATACTTACTACTAGGCGTCTTCGCAGGAACACTTTCAGGGCTTTTTGGAATTGGTGGCGGTCTAGTCATAGTACCTACGCTTCTCTTTTGTTTTAGATTCCTTGGATTTTCTCCCGATCTAGCAATTCACATGGCGATTGGAACATCTCTCTCAATAATAGTGATCACCTCGTCTAACTCCGTATTTAGCCATCATAAAAGAGGTGGTATTGATTGGAAGATAGTGCGAAAAATATTAATTCCTCTAATTATAGGAACCTATTCTGGCGGTCTAATATCAAGTAAGCTTTCAGCAAGTCTATTAGAGACAATCTTCTCAGTATACGTTGTTCTTGTTTCTCTTAAAATGTTCTTAGATGTCAAAATAGATAAGATTGAAAAAGAGACATCAATTATTATGTATTCAATTGTTGGAGCTATCATTGGCTTTAAATCTGCTATTCTTGGAATTGGTGGTGGTACTATAAGCATTCCATTCCTTTCATGGCGTGGATTCTCTATGAAAAAAGCAGTTGGTGTATCTGCGGCCCTAGGACTACCTATCTCTATAGTAGGGAGTATCTCTTATATAGTCTCAGGCCTTAAGGTTACGAACCTCCCAGAGCAAAGTCTAGGCTATATCTATTTACCAGCATTTCTAGGGGTGATTCTTACAAGCTCATTTTTTGCTCACCTAGGGGCCAAACTCTCACATAAGCTTCCACAAGATAAAATGAGAAAAGGTTTTGCTATCTTTCTATCAATTATTGCAGTAAAAATGATTTTCTTTAGCTAACAATCTGAAAACACACCAATAGATAAAAACTATCACCCCATAACAAATCACAATTATACTCTATCACCATTTTATACGAGAATGTTAACACAAATAAAATAACATTCGAAATGGAGGGAATGATGAGTATAAAAAAAGTGATAAATAGACTAGCAATAGCCTCAGTCTTACTCACTCCGAGTATTTACGCTGATACTTTAACAAGAGAAACAGGTGCTCCAGTTGGAGATAACCAAAACTCTAAGACAGCTGGGCCAAACGGAGGAGTTCTTCTAGAGGATGCACATCTAATAGAGAAGCTAGCTAGATTTGATAGAATGAGAATACCTGAAAGAGTAGTTCACCCAAGAGGAACAGGAGCTCATGGAGTATTTAAGTCATATGGGAATTTCAAGAATCTAACGAGAGCATCTCTACTTAGTAAAAAAAATAAGCAAACACCAGTATTTGTTCGCTTTTCTTCAGTTATTCACTCTAAAGGATCGCCAGAGACTCTAAGAGACCCTAGAGGATTCGCTACAAAGTTCTATACTGATGAAGGAAACTGGGACCTTGTTGGAAATAACTTACCAGTATTTTTCATAAGAGATGCTATGAAGTTTCCAGACATGGTTAACTCTCTAAAGCCTGACCCAAAAACAAATAAACAAGATGCCAATAGAATTTTTGATTTCATGGCACACCACCCAGAAAGTATCCATATGTGGACTCACCTATTTTCAAATAAGGGAACTCCTGCAAGTTTAAGAAAAATGGACGGAAACGGGGTACATGCTTATAAGTTTGTAAATAAAGACAATGTCGTAAGATATGTGAAGTTTAGATGGAAATCAAAACAAGGAATAAAAAACCTTACACAAGAAGAGGCAAACACTGTTCAAGGTAAAGATTTTTCTCACCTAACAAACGATCTTTACGAAAATATTGCAAAAGGAAACTACCCTTCTTGGGAATTAGTAGGACTTGTAATGGAAGAGTCTGATCTAAGTAAGAATGATTTCAATCCGCTAGATGCGACTAAAGATTGGAACTGTGAGATGAAATTAGTTAAGTGCTCTAAACTTGGGATCATGACATTGAATAAAGTTCCAAAGAACTTCTTTCAATTCACTGAGCAAGCAGCATTCTCACCAGCGGTATTTGTACCAGGAATTGAGCCTTCAGAAGATAGACTTCTTCAAGGTAGACTTTTCTCTTACTCTGATACTCAGAGATACAGACTTGGTGTGAACTATCAATATTTACCAGTAAATAGAGCTAAAGTTGAAATTAACACATATGCTCAAGATGGGGCTCTTTCAACAAGAGTAGCAAATCAAGAACATGTAAACTATCAACCTAACAACTTCGATGGAAGCTTAAATAGAGATCGTGGTGAATTGCACGAAGATACAACTCTTAAGTATAGTAAACACAAACTTTCTGGAACAACTCAACAAGAGATGATCAAGAAAACTCAAAACTTTAAGCAAGCTGGTGATACATATAGAAGCTATAGTGACTTTGATAAGAAACACCTTATCAAAAACTTTGCAGACACAATGAACCAGATCAAAAACAAGAAGATTGTTCTTCAAATGGTTTCATATGCTTATGCAGCAGACAAAGACTACGGTACACGAGTAGCAAAGCAAACAAATACAAAAATAAAAGACGTACTAAAAGTAGTAGAAAAAGTTAGAGACTAGTAATTAAGTTTAATAAGATGGAGGGGATCTCCCTCCATCTCTACTTTAACTTTAAAAGGGAAGAATCATGAAACTAAAAGCAACGATACTTATTCTCACAGGACTTTTCTTAAGCTCTAACCTCTACTCAAAAGAATTAGAGAACTCTAAAGATAAACTAATAGAGATGGTGACTGTGGCCGCGAAACAAAATAACCACAAGTTAATAGATGAGTATGTAAAATATGGTGGAAACTTAAATGTTCAGGATGAGAAGGGATATACACCACTTATCTTTGCTGCATACTATGGTCATGAGAAATTAGTTACAAAGCTCCTAGATAAAGGTGCTAATGCATGTATTAAAGATAAACGTGGAAATACTGCCCTAATGGGAGCAATCTTTAAAGGTAATATCAAGGTAGCATATAAGTTAATGTCTACAGACTGTGATGTTAACCAAGAAAATGAAGCAAATCAGACGGCTCTAATGTATGCATCACTATTTGGTAGAGAAGAAATAGTGAAAGAGCTTATTAATAAAGGCGCAAAAGTCGAAGTAAAAGATAAAGATGGCAGAAGCGCTAAAGATATTGCTAAATCTCAATTTAATAAAGATATGATTAATCTATTAGAGAAATACTCAATTAGATAATTTGTAATAGTAATTAAGCAGATCAAATAATCTTTTATTCTTTTTTCTCATTTCTTTTGGACTCTTGAAGTACTCTAATGAGTACTTCACAAAATGACCGTCAAATTCTCTAAGGGGCATTTTCCCAACTTCTTTTTCAAATTGAGTTTCATTTTTAGAAAACCATTCTTCTTGGTTCATTAAAATGAATCCACTTTCAACAGTAGGATAAAAATTACTTTTTCTATTAACAATAGGAAGGCACGCCCTCGCACAGGCAAAAAGCTTATCTTCTTCCATGACATCAGCACCCCACTCTTTTTCATTATAAAAAATGGAGATCTTATTTAATAGTTTTGACCTTAGGTCTAGATTAAGTTCTTTATAATAGGTAAAACTTTCAAGTAATTTCTTATCCCACTCTCCCCTATAGTCTCTCATCTTTCTGACGTAGAGAGATCTTTTTAAAGATAGTGAGTAATTCAAATAAATGAAAAAGAGAAGTATTCCTATAAATGCGGCAACAAATGGGATTAAAAACATAATTCTTTGATACGTCTGAATTCACAGTTAGTCATCCCCTTTTCTTAGAAATCACTTAAAGTGAAAAATAAAAAGGGGTTATTCTTCATAGCTATTCATAAAATAAGGAATAGCGCTTAAGAACCTAAGTCCCATTTTATAATCACGGCTTGTTATTAGTTCCATATTACGCTCAGTTTTTGTAACATGTACTATTTCACAAATAACTCTTTCGTCTAATGGGACATCTCCAAACTTACTGATGAAAATCTTTTGTCCTACCTTAAAGTAATTTATCTTTGTAACACTAAAGACGACACCAATACCATCTTGACTTAGGTCTAGAACATTCATTTCAAATGAAGAATTCTTAGTTTTATATTGGACATCTAGATCAACTTTAACTTTAATATCTTGCTCTAGGAGATTACTACGGGCCTGTTCTCTATTTTCAATTATACGAAACTTTCTTGGAACAATTATTTGAATTTTATCGTGACTCATTTTTCGAATGTGGGCCTTAAATAGAAGTGAGCGATCACTAAAACGTATATAAACATCTTCATCTTCTCTAAAGTTAAATTTTTGTTGATTTACTTCGACTAACTGAAGAACACCTTTTTCAGATGCAAATTTTTGAATAAATGCTTCGTGCTTCTTTTTGACAATATCAGACTCTGGCTGCCAAAGGAGTATTGTTTCAATTTTATCTATTGTTCGATATATACACTCTTGTAGAGATTGAAAATCATTCTCCCATACCATCTTCTTCAAAAAAGATTGATCCATATAACTTCTCGCATTCCTAGTTTCTAAACTAATAGTATGCGAAAAGTTAAATAAAAACTATCGGTAAATATTTTTTCTATAGCAGCTTATTCACAAACTCAGGAACAATAGCTGTAGGACATTTTTGATAATCCCTATCAAATGCAACAGACTTAAGTCCATTTTGAAACCATCTTATTTCAAGCAGCTTCCCCGACGATAATGATCGGATAAATACAACATCTCCGTCCATCTCATCTTCACTAGTTTGTACGTTGTCTATAGACGTAATTGAAACAAGTCCATCATAGATACTAGAGAATACTTCATACTCTTCATCTAATACAAAATCTTCTTCATTATCTAACATCCACTTATTAACATTTAGCTCTATTTGAGAGAACACTTTCTTATTAGCAAAACCAAAGCCTGCTTTCTTTAAAGAACTGTTCACACACTCAGCTGAAAACGTAGAGGACATTAGTAAAAATATTAGTAAAAACTTCATATAAACTCCTTTATAAAAATAGTAACAAGAAGATTTTTTAGTGAAAAGCTTTTGCACACAATAAGACTGACTCAGTGCTATATACAGAAAAATCTACGACAAAATATATAAAATAATAAGACCAGAGACAATTGTTATAAATACGCTCTTAAGCCTATAACAAATGATTGAAGCGATGATTAGGACAATAAACCTTTCTTTATTAAAAAGTAATTCATTAGCTCCCTTATGGTAGAAAGTCATCGGCACAACAAGAGCAGGAAAAATAGCAGCAGGAATTAAGGACAAGATCTCTTTAAATCTTTCAGATATTTCAATTCTACTAGAAAGATAAATAAAAGTTGAACGTATAATAAAAGTCCCAAGTCCTAGTCCAATAATTACAAACCATATCCCTTCATACTTCATTGTTTCTTCCTAAGTAGAAATGAACCAAAGAGCATAGCAATTGCACCTGAAGCTAGGAGTCCTAAATTATATGGTAGATTATAAAAAAGAATTGAAAGTATAGATGATGCTAAAGCAACATAGTAATACTTTTTATTTCTAAGTGTTGGCATGGCCAGGGCAATAAAACTTAAGGGAACTGCGAAGTCTAAATTCAGTGAAGATGGTAGAAAGTTTCCAAATATAAAGCCTACCAATACAAAGAGCTGCCAAGAAAAAGACATGCATAATGCGGCACCAATATAGAATGGAACCTTCTCCTCTTTACTCTTTAGCTGGTTAGAGTTTGCAGTATAAACAGCATAAGCTTGATCAGTAACAAGGTATGCCCCAATAGTCTTTGTCCCAACCGAGGAGTCTTTTAGGACTTCAGAAAGAGAGACACTATAAAGTATCATTCTAAGGTTGATAACCAGTCCGGTAATGATAATGACAGAACTTGGAACATCTTTCATCAATAGGTCTACAGCAACTAGTTGAGAAGCTCCAGCAAAGACGAGTGTATTTAAGGCGCCCAACTCTATTCCAGATAACTCGGCGGTACTCCCAACAGCTCCCATAATAAGTCCAAATGGAAGAACTGCTGGAATGATAGGCAACATCGCTTTTGAGCCTTTAATAATAAATTGAGTATATCCCTTTTGCATATGAGAGATTATCTATGAACAAAGCAATATAAGCAATCTTAAATAAGAGGAAGTGTCTCATCGTCTCTCATCCAGCTAGTAAGTCCATAACGACGCACTTTTGATTCTAGTACTTCATGAAAAATTTGAGAGGAAAAAAAAGTAACAAGTGTTCCCTTCTTAGGATGAATCACCTTATCAACAATATTACGATTATCTCTATTGTACAGAACTAACTCTCCTCCCTCGAGGCAATCTTCTAAATATAAAATACAGCTAACTTGTCGGTGGCGCGTCTTAGAATGCTGATCAATATGTTTTTTATAAAAGCCACCTTTTTCATAAATCGCGAATTGAGACTCAAACCTTTTCATTGAAAGAAAGAAGTGACGATTTAAAGTGAGCATAAGATCAGTTAATTTAACTTTGAATATATTTAAAGACAGAGATGCCTGCCAATCTTCAATCCAATAAATATTTGATTTTCGAATACTGGAATCTACCAGTAGGTTTAGATGACGACTTACTCCCCCTTCATAGAAGAAATCTTCACTCTCAAGATACTTTAAGCGCTCTAAGATATCATCACACTCAGGGTTAGATATGAAACCACACACTTCAGACCAACCAACACTTTCAAGCTCTGAACATATGATATTTAACACAAAGAACCCCTAGAAAAGGGTTATCTTACAATAGAAGAAGGCCTCTTAGTAATCGATTTACTAGAGGCCTTAGTTAGTTTCAAGTTAAGTTAAATTTTAGTAGTTATTCCACTGATTAATAAGTTCTGCAGGAGGTCCATTGAACACATTTACATCCATATCGAACTCTGTCCCAGGAACATTGTATAAACAAGTCCCCGTTCTGCTACAATTAATCTCACTAGAGAATTGCCACATAAAGTAATTCTTCCAAAGGCTTCCAGGGTAATCTGTCACATGTGACTTAAACCTTGCATACCAAAGCTTTGACTGCTGAAAGATTGGATTATCTTCAACAAGAGTGTTTAGCTTCTTTGTTGTAGAATGGTTGGCGTATACAGTTGGAATTTGCCCTGTTTTTTCATAAACATACTCCATAAATACAATCGCTTCTTCTATACTCATAAAGCTACTAGATGCAGTATCTTCTAGATCTAGAATCATTAGAGTATCTAAATCTTCACCAATGAGATCTAGAAAAAGATCAGCTTGAGCAATAGTATCTCCTCTTCTTCCAAGGTGGTACGCTCCCCATAGATAGCCTCGTTCAAGTGCTATTGCCTTTCTTTCGAAGTACTTTTTATCAACACGGGCCCCGATACTTGATCTATGAATAACCCCTACAACTTTAGTATCTGTGGCCATTTCATCCCAATCAATACCGTTTCCTTCATAGGCATCGATAATAATTGATGTATCACTTCTCTCCCAAGGTCTATTTAATGATGCTTGGTCTGTTTCTCCAGGATCTGGATTCGGGTCTGGATCTGGGTCCGGTTCAGTAGGCGTTGTTACGTCTCCATCATCTGGTTCACCATCGGAACACTTCTCATCTGCCTCAATGGAATCATCAGAGGAGATATTAGTAGTGTTAGTGTTAGTATTCGTATCGCAATCATCTTCCTTCACGCATGAAAAAGATAATAGAACGACGGCCAATAAAATCAATTTTATTCTTTTAGTTTCTCTCATGCCTTCTGATCGGCAATTAAAAAAGAGTGTTAATTTAGATTGTTATTTTTGCCCCGATGGGAAAGAATGTCCCAAACCATGGGGGTTTGGGAGATTTGTTCAAGCTATTTATTAGTTGGTTTTGGAGGTCTAGGTCCTCGTTTTTTAATGATAAGTCCATTTAAGAAGTTTCTAAGTAGTTGATCTCCACAATCCATATACTTAGGATGATCTTCATTTCTAAAGAGGGCCCCTAGCTCAGATTTAGAGATATCAAAATCTACAAGCTTAAGGATTTCAACAATATCCTCATCTCTATACTTAAGTGCTACTCTTAATTTCTTTAAAATATCATTATTCGTAAGTGCCATACCTATCCTGTCTTAATTTTTCTATATCTCTATCATTTCTAGTCTAAAATTAAAATCAATAAAGTTCCTGCACGTAGTAATTACTTAGTATTAGCTCGGTAAAAGACTACTTCTCAAGTATTTTTTTTAGCTTATTTAGGTAGCGCTTCATCTGAAAGGAGTAGAGCTTCATAACAATTTGTGGTGAAACATTGAGACCAAAAGTTTCTTTGATCATCTTTCTATCAAAGTCTACAACATATTTAAATGTAGTTTTCCCCTTATCTTCAGTAAAGAACCTCTGGCTCTTTAAATAGAATGGGCTTCCAGCCGGTGTTTCAAAAATAACTTTACATGGAGCATCGATCTCTATGACTGCAGTAGTTGTAATAAAATTTTTACGAATCCCTATCCATGCATCCTCTCTAAACCAACTTCCGACAACTACATCATCGTTGTTTGTTGTCATATCATTGACCTCACTTCTCCATAAGTGATCATTCATAGGGCTAGAAACTAAATCAAAGACCTTATCTATTGGAGCACTGATCGTGACTTCACCGGTAGATTGCACTAACTCTAGAGAGAAAGATTGGAGGGATATTACAAAGATAAATACTAAAGTTAATAATTTCATTTAGTAATGGTAGGAACTTAAGAACAAAGTGGCAAGAAAGACTCTACATGACCTTAACTCTCATTAGAGACCTTTTCATATGAGTTAAAAAACTCTACAATTTTAAAGTATGAATCTTGAGGATATTAGAATTGCACTTATCAAAGCATAGGCCCCATAGAAATTTAAAGTATCTAGCTTGGCTGCGAACTAAGAACTGTATTGTCTCAGGAAAAAAAGCCCAGTGTGCTCACCACATACGACTTGGTACGAACGGAGGGACATCACTAAAGCCCTCAGACTATTTCTGTATTCCATTACTAAACGAGTTCCACACAACTGGACACAGCGCTCTCCACATTATAGGAGAAGAAACATTTCTCAAACAATTCTCAATCAGACCAACTGAAGTTTTTATAAAACATCTGAGTGAGTACCTTAAAGATGCCTTTGATATCGACTATAAAGTTTGCGATAAGCCAGAACAAGAAACGATAAGTGATCTGATTGATCTTATAGAAAGTAAGATTGTAAGAAGTTCATCTCTAAGTAAGAAAAAGAAAGCTAGCGTCAAAAAAGATCCTACTCCCAAAGTCAGCATTACAGAAAGTAGTTACTATCAATCGGCTAAAAAGCTCAAGAATGAGCGAGACAAAGAGCTGAGAAGAAAACTCAAAGAGGAATCAAAGAACTCAGCATCTCCAAAGAAGCAATTTAAAGGTAACGAATTCTATGAGAAAGCTAAAGAGCTGAAGAGAATCAAAGATAAAGAGCTTAGAAAGAAGCTCAAAGAACAAGCTAAAAAGAAATGAACCTCTATTAAATATCAACAACTTAGTCAATCTTTAAGCATATTTTTCTCATAAACAAATTATCCTTAAAAATAAGGTAATATAGACCCATGAAAAAGATAACACTACTTCTATTCTTATCACTATCTATTCCTTCAACAATGGCAGTAAGCTCAAAGGGCAATTTAACGATTGGACCTATTGTAGGCTATGAAAGAGTTCAGAAGATCTCTCCTACTCCTCATACTAAGGATAGGCTCTTCTATGGTATCAGAGCTGTTTACGGACCACCCCTCCTTTCTGCTGAAGCAGAGATCACTCAAGGAAAAGATACCGAAAGCTTCCCGGAAAGAGACTTAACAATAAAAGAGACGGCCACTTCAGCAATGGTTGGTCTTAGATCAAACTTCTTAAGAACAAAGTTTCTTACGACTTATATTAGGGCCGGAGGTCACGCAAGAAAGTCAGAAGTAGAGACTACAGAAGCAGGCGTTACTACTACTCGAGAGCCAGCCGTTAACGTTTCTCCTTACGCAGGAGCTGGACTAAATATCAATTTAATGAATAAATTCACCTTAAATCTTGGAATTACAGCTATTTTCACAGGAAAGCCTAAGGGAAGCGATAGCGAATACCAGACAAGTCTAGGCTTCACTGTAAATATTTAAGAAAATAACAACTTAGATAGTATTCCTTGTATTTCTTTGGTACTAAAACTTAAAGAAATACAGAGGAATATATGAAAAAGTCATTTACGTTTGCATCAAAGAATAAAACACCAGAAAGAAATATAGATTCAATTAAATTCGAAATAAAGAAGTATATCGCTAGAGAAAGAAGAAAGAAGCTTCCAGAAGGGACTGATTTTTGGGCATTTGACTGTAAAATCGGAGCAGATGAATCAGTAAGCGAAATACTAGAACTAAAAGATATCGGAAAAAGTATTGATAATATTTTCTCTCAAGGCCACGGTGCTTTCTACCTAGAGATACTAGCAAGACCAGCCTATAAATCTAAAACAAAAGAAACTCAAAAGAAATAATTACCAACTAACACCTTAAGATTACTCTACTTTATTCCGATAAAGTAGAGTGAAATTAAAATCTAAAACCTTTATATTCATAACCCTACTTCTCCTTTCAAGTTGCGCTAGGATTGAGAATCGTAGAGACGTTGCTTCAACAGCTGAAGTTCAATCTAGTTGCTCAGAAATCACAAAACAATTCCTTAAGAGAAGTAACCATAAATCCAATCTTCAAAATTTAAAATCAAGTCTTTTACAAATTAATGTAGACGATTATAAAACGAAGAAGATCTTTGAAGAAGTAGAAGATCATTTTAAAAGAACTATAGCAAAAATTAAAAATGTAGATGAGCTATTTGATATTTTCGATTTTCTAAAAGTGATCTCTTCAGTAAAGAGAGTTGATCAAGGAAAGGTTCATCTCTTTGCATCTAAAATACAGTACTTAATTTCTCAGGGTAATTTA
>NZ_JBFGYP010000075.1:0-13712 GCF_041587335.1 Halobacteriovorax sp. | reverse complement strand
GAATTTCTTAACGTCTCCACCCATTGCATTTGCAAGAGTTACAGAAATTGCTGCTGTTAATGTTGTTTTACCGTGGTCAACGTGCCCAATCGTACCAATGTTTACGTGGGGCTTACTTCTGTCAAAAGATTCCTTTGCCATTTTTAATTCTCCTAAAGATTTAATTATTATTAATCATTTCTTATATTACGTTATTTAAATATATATACCTTTCTTCTCAAGGATAGCTTTTGCCATATCTCTTGATAAACTTTCGTACTTACTAAAGTTCATTGTGAAGCTAGCTCTACCTTGAGATTTAGATCTCAAGTCAGTACTGTAACCGAACATCTCCGCTAATGGAACTTCTGCTTCAACAACTTCCTTATTTTGTTTTGCATTCATTGCTAAAACTTTACCGCGCTTCATGTTTATGTCAGAAATCACATCACCAGTATAGTCAATAGGAGTCACGACTTCTAAAGACATTAAAGGCTCTAATAAACCAATACCAGCTTTCTGACAAGCTTCCCTAAAAGCCGTAGACGCTGCAATAATGTAAGCAACTTCAGAAGATGACTCTTCACTATACTTTGCTTCTAGAAGAGTTACTTTTATATTTATAAAAGCATACCCTGCCATTGCGCCACCTGGTGCAGTATCACGAATTGATTTCTCTATTGCGTCGATAAACTCTTGTGGAATATCTCTTTTAGTTAAAGAAGTTACAAACTCTACTCCAGCCTGACAATCAGCTGGCTCTACCTTCAACTTCACATGACCAAACTGTACTTTTCCACCATGCTCTCTATCAAAAGTGTTCTCTGCTTCACCTGCAGAAAGAATACTCTCTCTATATGAAACTTGTGGAGCTCCCACTCTTATTCCAACTTTAAATTCACGCTCTAATCTATCAGCGATAATTTCTAAATGAAGTTCACCCATCCCAAAGATTAAAAGTTGTCCTGTCTCTTTATTATTTTGATAAGTAAACGATGGATCTTCTAACATCAGTCTTCCTAGAGACTCCATTAATTTTTTTTCATCCGCAGTTGTCTTTGGCTCTATTGCCACAGATATAACTGACTCTGGAAAATCCATTAGATCATAAACAATTGGCTTATGGTCAGTACAAAGAGTTTCACCAGTTATTGTATCTTTCAAACCAGATACAGCAACAATATCTCCGGCCTTTGCTTCCGAAAGCTCTGTCCTCTTATCTGCATGCATCTGAAGAATCTTAGTAATTCTTTCTTTTTTCTTTTTATGAGGATTATATATTGTTGCACCCTGCTTCAGAGTTCCTGAATATATCCTTACATAATGAAGCATACCTACAAATGGATCAGAAGCGATCTTAAATGCTAGACCACTAAAGAGATCTTCTTCAGAAGGTTGTCTAGTATCCTCTTTCTCAATATTTTTTGCACTATGACCTTTTATTTCCCCTCTATCAATTGGAGAAGGAAGATAATCACAGATAGCATTCAATAAAGGCTGAACACCTTTGTTTTTAAATGCTGAACCACAAAGAACTGGAATAAAGTCGTTATTAATTACTGCTGATCTTATTGCGGACTTTATAGTTTCAAGAGAAATTTCTTCTCCACCTAAATAAGCCTCAGCAAGGTCATCATCATAATCACATAAAGCCTCTACAAGCTCTTCTCTAGCTAGAGTTGCCTCATCTTGCATATCTTCTGGTATTTCTCTTTCCTCAACAGTTGCACCGAGATTATCGTCACTAAAAAACAATCCCTTCATTTCAACTAAATCAACCATGCCAAGAAAATTTTCCTCTGCACCAATTGGTAATTGAATAGCGGCAGCCTTCTTTCCTAATCTTTCTCTTATTTCTTCTAAACAATTTTGAAAATCTGCACCAACTCGATCCATCTTATTTACAAATGCGATCCTTGGTACCTTATATCTATCCGCCTGCGCCCAAACTGTCTCAGACTGTGGCTCAACACCAGAAACCGCATCAAAGACACCTACAGCACCATCAAGCACTCTAAGGGCCCTCTCAACCTCGATTGTAAAATCGACGTGTCCTGGAGTATCTATTATATTTATATTTTTCTTATTCCATGTACATGTAGTGGCCGCAGAAGTGATTGTAATACCCCTCTCCTGCTCTTGAACCATCCAGTCCATAGTTGCTGCACCATCGTGCACTTCGCCGATCTTATGGCTTTTTCCTGTGTAATAAAGGATACGCTCTGTAGTCGTAGTTTTACCTGCATCAATATGTGCCATGATACCAATATTACGGATTTTTTCGATTTGAACTGAGCTCATATTCCTTAAGCCTTTTACTAAAAATGGCTTCCTAGGTTTTAACACCTAGGAAGCCATAAAAATTGCAATTAGAATTTAAATTATATTACCACTTAAGGTGAGCAAATGCTTTGTTTGCTTCAGCCATCTTATAAACGTCTTCACGCTTCTTAACAGCTCCACCCCTACCTTGAGAAGCATCAACGATTTCGTCGGCTAACTTCTCCATCATTGTCTTACCACCTCTATTCTTAGAGTACTCTCTAAGCCATCTAAGTGCTAATGACTGACGTCTGTTAGGTCTAACCTCTACAGGTATTTGGTATGTAGCACCACCAATACGACGAGATTTTACTTCTACAGCCGGCTTAATGTTTGAAAGTGCTTTTTTAAATACTTTTAATGGTTCTTCACCAGTTTTCTTTTCTACGATGTTCATCGCACCGTAAAAGATTTTTTCTGCTGCCGATTTCTTACCTTGTAACATTAAACTGTTAACACATTTAGAAATCACTACGTCTTGATACACTGGATCTGGAAGAACCAGTCTCGCAGGCGCTCTACGTTTTCTACTCATAAAAACTTCCTCTTCAATCCACTAAGGGATTTACTCTGACCGACCAAGCGGCCAGTGATTAATAATAATCTGCTAAGCAATTACTTCTTAGGCTTCTTGCAACCATACTTAGAACGTCTTTGTCCTCTTTTATCAACACCTGTTGCATCAAGAGCACCACGAATTGTATGGTATCTAACACCTGGTAAATCTTTAACTCTACCACCTCTTAAAAGCACAATACTGTGTTCTTGGAGGTTGTGACCTTCGCCACCGATGTAAGAAGTTACCTCAAAACCTGAAGTTAGTCTTACTCTACAAACTTTTCTCATCGCCGAGTTTGGTTTCTTTGGAGTCGTTGTATAAACTCTTGTACAAACACCTCTACGTTGAGGGCAGGCTACTAGGGCAGGAGACTTTGTCTTTGTCTGCTTATCCGTTCTACCTTTTCTAATCAATTGGTTAATCGTAGGCATTACCCACTCCTTCTACTACTATCGCAATTTTAGCTAAATCAGCCAAATTGATGTATCACACCAATTTGACCGATTCAAGTTATTTATACCATTAATGTAACTGATTCTTCTACTTTTTCAGCTTCTTCTTCTTCAACTACCGCTTCAAAGTCGCGATATTTAGAAATACCTGATCCAGCTGGAATCAATCTACCCATAATTACGTTCTCTTTAAGACCACGTAGAGAATCTGACTTCCCTTCTAACGTTGCCTGTGTAAGAACTTTTGTCGTCTCTTGGAATGAAGCCGCAGAGATAAACGAGTCAGTTGTAAGTGATGCTTTAGTAATACCAAGTAACATTGGTCTACCTTGAGCAGGCTCATAACCATCAGCAATCATTTGTTCGTTTACTTCTTTAAATTCACCCTTAGTCACAGATTCACCAACAACAAAGTTTGTATCACCTGCGTTCAGAACTTCAATCTTTTTAAGCATTTGTGAAACAATTACCTCAATATGCTTATCATCGATCTTAACACCCTGAAGACGGTAAACCTCTTGAATCTCGTCAACAATATAACGAGCAAGAGCTTTTATTCCCATAACTCTAAGAATATCGTGTGGATTCGAAGGACCATCCATAATAGCTTCACCAGCACGGATATAATCGCCTTCGTTTACAATCACGTAACGACCTTTTGGAACAGAGTAAGTAACAGGATCACTTCCATCTTCCGGTCTAACGATAATTCTTCTATTACCTCTTAATTCTGGACCAAATTCAATTGTTCCTGAAACATCAGAAATTTGAGCCGCATTAGATGGCTTTCTTGCTTCGAAAAGTTCTGCAACTCTTGGAAGACCACCGGTAATATCCTTAGTCTTAGTAGTTTCACGAGATAACTTAGATAGTGCATCTGCCACTCCAACTTGATCACCTTCATTAACCATAATGTTGGCACCAACTTGTAGACGGTAAGTTGCATGTCTCTTAGTTCCTGGAACGATGATTGGATTACCATTCTCATCAACAATAGATAGTCTAGGTTGTAGAGATGGATCCTTAGACTCAACAACAACTTTCTGAGTTAACCCAGTTACTGTGTCAGTCTGCTCATTAATCGTTGCACCAGCAATAATATCTTCGTATTTAATCGTACCTTTAACTTCAGTAAGAACTGGAATCGCAAATGGGTCCCATTCAATAATTGTATCACCAACGTTAACAGCATCACCTTCTTTAAAGAAGATCTTAGCACCGTAAACAGCAGGGTATCTTTCTTTTTCCGCTCCACGAGCATCTTTAATGATAAGTTCCCCAACTTTGTTCATTACAATCATTGTTCCATCAGCTTTAGTTTCTACACTTACATTTTCGTAAGAAAGATCACCGGCCGTTCTAATCTGAGTCTTGTTAACCTGTGCACCTGCAGTTGCCGTACCACCAACGTGGAATGTACGCATCGTCAGCTGTGTACCTGGCTCACCAATTGACTGAGCAGCGATAACACCAACAGCTTCACCAATTGAAACTCTTGTTCCTCTTGCAAGGTCACGCCCAAAACAATCAACACAGAAACCATGTCTTTCTTTACAAGTAAGTACTGATCTAACTTTAATCTGATCCACATCACGCTCTTTAAGCTGATCCATATCTTTTTCAGTTAGTAAGTAATTTCTATCGAAAATTTCTTTACCTTCACCATCAACGATTGGAGCTGCAGTTACTCTACCCATTGCTCTTTCAGCAACGTGCTCAACGATCTCACCAGCTTCAATAGTTGAAGTTAATGTAATACCGTCTTGAGTTCCACAGTCTTCGTTTCTGATAATACCATCTTGTGCTACATCAACTAACCTTCTAGTTAGGTAACCAGAGTTAGCTGTCTTAAGTGCTGTATCGGCAAGACCTTTACGCGCACCGTGTGTAGAAGAGAAGTACTCAAGAACCGATAGCCCCTCACGGAAGTTTGAAGTAATCGGAGTTTCAATAATTTCACCAGATGGTTTTGCCATCAGACCACGCATGGCCGCAAGCTGTCTCATCTGCTGTGCAGAACCCCTTGCACCAGAGTTTGCCATCATATAAAGAGAGTTGAATGAAGGAGCCTTAATCTCTTCTTCGCCTTCAACATCACTTGTAAATGTATCAATTGATATTCTCTCAAGCATAACTTGTGTTAGATGCTCTCCAGTTTGTGCCCAAACATCAACGATCTTGTTGTATCTCTCACCGTTAGTAATAGAACCTTCGTTATATTCCTCAGTAATTTTTGATACTTCAGTATATGCTTCATCAAGAATATTTACTTTCTCTTCTGGAATAGTCATATCGTGAACGTTAATTGAGATACCAGCTTTTGTTGCTTGGAAGTAACCTAGTCTCATTAATGAATCAGCTAGAAGAACAGTTTCTTTTTCAGAACCAACTCTATAAGCTTTATCAATAAGTGCACCTAGCTCTTTCTTACCAAGAATCTTATTAATATCTGAATACTTTAAACATTTTGGAATTGCATCAAATACAAATGTTCTACCAACACTAGTTTCAATCAATGCTCCCTCAACTCTTACTTTAACAGGAGCTTGAAGGTGAAGGTTTCCAGAATGGTATGCAAATTGTGCTTCTTCTTTAGAAGCAAATACTTTTCCATATCCTCTAGCGTATGGACGAATTCTAGTCATGTAGTAAAGACCAAGAACGATATCCTGTGAAGGAACGATAATTGGTGATCCATCTTTCGGAGAAAGAATGTTGTTAGTCGACATTGCAAGAATTCTACACTCAATTTGTGCTTCAAGTGATAGAGGAACGTGTACCGCCATCTGGTCACCGTCAAAGTCAGCGTTGAATGCTGTACATACAAGAGGGTGAAGATTAATAGCTTTACCTTCAATAAGAATTGGTTCAAATGCTTGAATACCAAGTCTGTGAAGAGTAGGTGCACGGTTTAGAAGTACTGGGTGCTCTTGAACAACTTGCTCTAAGATATTCCAAACTTCTTCTTTTTGTTGATCAACCATTTTCTTAGCAACTTTAATAGTTGTACAGTGACCAAGCTCAATTAGTTTGTTGTAAATAAATGGCTTGAAAAGCTCAAGAGCCATTAACTTAGGTAAACCACACTGGTGTAATCTTAATGTTGGACCAACAACAATTACAGAACGTCCTGAATAATCAACACGCTTACCAAGAAGGTTTTGTCTAAAACGACCTTGCTTACCTTTAAGCATATCTGAAAGAGATCTTAGTGGACGCTTATTAGCTCCAGTGAAAACCTTTCCTCTTCTACCATTATCAAATAGAGCATCTACTGCTTCTTGAAGCATTCTCTTCTCATTTCTAATAATGATTTCTGGAGCATTTAGTTCTTTAAGTCTCTTAAGACGGTTATTTCTATTAATTACTCTTCTATAAAGATCGTTAAGATCTGAAGTCGCAAAACGACCAGCTTCAAGAGGTACTAATGGTCTTAAATCTGGTGGTAATACTGGAACAACATCCATCATGAACCACTCAGGCTTGTTTTCAGACTTTAAAATTGACTCAACAACTTTTAATCTTTTAACAATCTTAGTTCTCGCCATTTCTGTTGTAGCAGCTTTTAAACCTCTTCTTAATTCTTTGTTATCAAGATCAAGATCGATTTTTCTAAGCATATCCTTAACAATTTCTCCACCCATTCCGGCTTCAAATTCAATACCTTGCTCTTTTAGCTCATAGTATTGTTGCTCAGTAATTACTCTACCAATCTCTAATCCACCGTCTTGTCCATCAGTTGCTGATGCAGTAACAATGAATGCCTCATAATAAAGAACTTTCTCAAGCTCTTTAAGAGTAAGACTAAGTAGTGCACCTAAACGTGAAGGAAGTGAACGTAGGAACCAAATGTGTGCAACAGGAGCAGCAAGCTCAATGTGACCACATCTTTCTCTTCTTACTTTTGAAAGTGTTACTTCAACGCCACACTTTTCACACACAACACCTCTGTGCTTCATTCTCTTATATTTACCACAAATACATTCGTAATCTTTTACTGGTCCAAAAATTTTGGCACAGAAAAGACCGTCTCTTTCTGGCTTAAAAGTTCTATAGTTAATTGTTTCAGGCTTTTTAACTTCACCAAACGACCACTCACGGATAGTGTCAGGAGATGCCATTTTTACAGAAACAGCTTCTACACTAATCGGATCTTTTGGTTTATCAAAAAAGTTCAATAAGTCTTTCATGCCTAACCCTCAATATGTCCCCGAGTTAAACTCGGGGATTAAAATTAATTAAAAAATTCTTCTTCAGTACTCTCATCTAACTTCACATCAAGACAAAGTGCCTGTAACTCGCGAATAAGAACGTTAAATGATTCAGGAAGACCTGGCTCAAGAACTTGCTCACCTTTTACAATTGACTCATACATTCTAGTACGACCAATAACATCATCTGACTTAACAGTTAAGAATTCCTGAAGAGTGTAAGCTGCACCGTATGCTTCAAGTGCCCAAACTTCCATTTCCCCAAGTCTCTGTCCACCGAACTGAGCCTTACCACCAAGTGGTTGCTGAGTTACAAGTGAGTAAGGACCTGTAGATCTTGCGTGAAGTTTTTCATCAACAAGGTGGTGTAGTTTAAGCATGTACATCGCTCCAACAGTTACATCTTCCGCAAATGCGTCACCTGTAATACCGTCGAATAATGTAGTCTTACCATTCTCTTCTAAATCACCAAGAGCAAGCATGTTTCTAATTTTCTCTTCCTTAGCACCATCAAATGCTGAAGTTGAGAAACGAACACCTGTTGCTAATTGATCAGCAACTGCTCTTACTTCTTTATCAGTAGCTTTTTTAAGCCAATTCTTAACATCTTCAGTTTCATAGATCTTGTAGATGTAATCTTTAATTTCTGACATCTCTACTTGATCTTCAATTAGAGCTTTCATCTTCTCACCTAGACCACGTCCGGCCCAACCAAGGTGAAGCTCAAGAAGCTGACCAATGTTCATACGAGATGGAACCCCTAGAGGATTCAGAACGATTTCTACTGGAGTACCGTCTGCTAAGAATGGCATATCTTCTTGTGGAAGAACGTTCGAGATAACACCTTTGTTACCGTGACGACCGGCCATCTTATCACCAGGCTGAAGCTTTCTCTTGATCGCTACGTAAATTGTAACTTTCTTGATTACACCTGGAGGTAATTCATCTCCTCTATGGTGCTTAGCTATTTCATCGTTGGCTTTTTGACGAACTCTGTTGATTCTATTTCTTACGTCTGCAAAGTACTCACTTAGTCTTTCTTCAAGTGCTGGCTCAAGTGGTAAGTAACCAATAAGCTCAAATGGAATTGAAGCTAGAACTTCACTAGTTAGATCTGCACCTTTAGGAAGAAGTTCAGTTGAACCATCTTCAGATACAAGTCTATCAGTTGTCTTAGTACCTTTAAGCATGTCTGCAATCTTTAAGATTGAAGAAGTTTGAATTGCTTTAATTTCAATTCTCTCATCTCTTCTAATTAAAGTTGTTTCTTGCTCAATTATTTCTTTAGATCTTGCACAAAGTTCAACACCTTCTCTAGTGTAAACTTTTGCATCAATAACAGTACCACGTACTGATGATGGTGCTCTTAAAGAAGTATCTTTAACATCTCCGGCCTTATCACCAAAGATTGCTTTAAGAAGTTTCTCTTCTGGTGAAAGTTGAGTTTCACCTTTTGGAGTAATCTTACCAACAAGAATGTCACCTGGCTTAATGATCGCACCAACTCTAATAATCCCCGCTTCATCAAGATCCTTAAGGGCCTCTTCAGAAACATTTGGAATATCACGAGTGATCTCTTCTTTACCAAGCTTAGTGTCTCTTGCTTCAACTTCATAACTTTCGATATGAACTGAAGTGAAAACATCTCTTGCAAGTAGTCTTTCATTGATTAGGATCGAATCTTCATAGTTGTAACCACCCCATGGCATGAACGCTACAAGAACGTTTTGACCTAGAGCTAAATCACCTAAATGAGTACCAGGACCGTCAGCGATTACCATTCCCTTAGAAACAACATCACCTTCTTTAACTAGTGCTTTTTGGTTATTACAAGTATTTTGGTTAGTTCTTTGATATTTAACAAGCTTGTAAATATCAACACCTGATTGACCATCATCAAATTGGTTTCTTTGAATAACGATTCTATTTGAATCTACAAAGATAACTCTACCTGAATGTTTTGCAAATAGAATCGCACCCGAATCTCTAGCAACAGTACTTTCAATACCAGTACCAACGATAGGAGCATCAGTTCTAACAACAGGCACGGCCTGTCTCATCATATTCGATCCCATTAGTGCACGGTTGGCATCATCGTGCTCAAGGAAAGGAATTAAAGATGTTGCAATCGAAATCATCTGTTGAGGCGAAACGTCCATCAGCTCTACTTGATCGTTTGGTACAAGTGTAAATTCACCAGCCGCACGAGAAGGAACATGTTCTCCGTCTACTTTACCATCAACAATATGGTTGTTATCGATCTGTGCAATTACTTTTCCTTCTTCTTCAAAAGCTGTGAAGTACTTAGCTGCACCTAAAGATAGATCTTCATTTACAGTCTGATATGGAGTTTCAATGAAACCATACTCAGAAACTCTTGCATAAGTTGCAAGTGAAGTAATTAGACCAATGTTTGGTCCCTCTGGAGTCTCAACCGGACACATTCTACCGTAGTGAGTAGAGTGAACATCACGAACCTCGAAACCAGCTCTTTCTCTCGTTAGACCACCTGGCCCAAGTGCTGAAAGACGTCTTTTATGTGTTACTTCAGAAAGTGGATTTGTTTGATCCATAAACTGAGACAGCTGAGAAGAACCAAAAAATTCTTTTACTGATGCTGAAACAGGCTTTTGGTTAACAAGGTCATATGGCATCATTGTTTCAATTTCTTGAATAGCCATTCTTTCTTTAACTGCCCTTTCCATACGTACTAGACCAACTCTGAATTGGTTCTCAAGTAGTTCACCTACCGCACGTACTCTTCTGTTACCAAGGTGATCGATATCATCTACTTTACCTTTACCATTGTTTAGTTCAACAAGGTATTTAGCAGTCATAACAATATCGTCTTTAGTAAGAACAGTGTTTTCAACTGGAACATTTAATCCAAACTTATAATTAATTTTCATACGACCAACTTTAGATAGGTCATACTTTTCTTCATTAAAGAATAAGTTGTTGAATAGTAATTCAGCTGCTTCTACCGTCGGTGGCTCACCAGGACGTAATCTTTCAAAGATTTTTGTAAGAGCAGTTTCTCTTGAATCAGTTTTATCTAATAGAAGTGTATTTCTAACTTGATCACCAAAGTTAATCATATCAATATAGATAACTTTAATTTTAGTAATCCCAGCAGTAATTAATTCTTGAATCTTAGCTTCCGAAATCGCTTCGTTAGCAAGACATAGAACTTCACCAGTGTTTTCGTCAAAAATATCTTCTGCAGCAACTTTTCCAATTACTTCTTCAAGCTCAGCAGATACTTCAGTAACTCCAGCTTCATTTAATTTCTTAACTGATGCTTTAGTGAACTTCTTACCTTTCTTAACTAGGGCCTTACCAGTTTTTGGGTCAAGAATATCGTTAAACGCTCTTGTTCCAATCATTAGTGAGAAGTCTAGTTCTCTTGAAAAAGTAGCATCGCTATTGATATTTAACGTTTCCATCTCATAGAACATTTCTAGAAGATCAGTTGTCGTATATCCCATAGCCTTTAGTACTACAGTTGCATGTAATTTTCTTTTTCTATCAATTCTCGCGAATAGAACATTCTTATGATCAAACTCGAAGTCTAACCACGAACCTCTATGAGGAATAATTCTAGCAGAATAAAGTAATTTACCACTTGAGTGCTTCTTACCTGAGTCGTGCTCAAAAATAATACCTGGAGATCTGTGAAGCTGAGATACAATTACTCTCTCAGTTCCGTTGTAAACGAAAGATCCTGTTTCTGCCATTAAAGGGATGTTACCTAAGTAAACTTCCTGCTCTTTAATTGAAGATACAGTTCTTTGCTCGTTCCCATCTTTATCTACGTTTACTTCGTAGAAAACAAGACGAACAACCACTTTAAGTGGAGCTTCGTACGAAAGGCCTCTTTGTCTACACTCTTTAACAGAGTATTTAGGCTCTTCTAATGTATAACTTACAAATTCTAATGAAACTGTCTTGTTGAAATCGTGAATTGGAAAAACAGAGTGGAATACATGTTGTAATCCGACCATTTTTCTCTGTGCCGGTGGCACATCTTTTT
Source organism: Halobacteriovorax sp. (assembly GCF_041587335.1). GTDB lineage: Bacteria > Bdellovibrionota > Bacteriovoracia > Bacteriovoracales > Bacteriovoracaceae > Halobacteriovorax. Next base: position 2,156 of record NZ_JBFGYP010000075.1, on the reverse strand, counting down.
GCAGAAATTCTTCGAAAGATTTCAACTGAAGATTCATGAGTGGTGGTGTCTCAAGTACCGTTGGAGCTGTAGAAAAACTCTTTCGATACCATTCATTCGGCTTAAAAACCTCAGTCATTTGATGTCTCCTAGAGAGAAGAAAGTATATATTAAATCGATTTTTATTTTTTTTGCCAAAAATGCAAAAAGGCGTGAAGACGCGTCCGTCTTCACACCGTTTATTTTTTACAAATTCTAAAGACTTAAGTCTTTAAAAGATGAACTAAGTAACAAATTACTTAAGCTCAGCTTTTGCTCCAGCAGCTTCAAGTTTCTTAAGAATCTCTTCTGCTTCAGCTTTTTCAATACCTTCTTTAACAGCTTTTGGAGCACCTTCAACAAGTTCTTTTGCTTCCTTAAGCCCTAATCCAGTAATTCCTCTAACTTCTTTAATTACGTTGATTTTCTTTGCTCCAACGTCAGTTAGCATAACTGTAAATTCAGTTTGCTCTTCAGCAGCTGCACCAGCAGCAGCACCAGCTACAGCTACAGGAGCCGCTGATACACCAAATTTTTCTTCTAATTCTTTAACTAGGTTAGCAACGTCTAAAACTGACATTGCAGAGATGTGATCGATAAGTTGTTCGTTTGTAATTGACATATAAAACTCCTAAATTTTTTAAATTAATTATTAAATAATAAATTGTTAACTTTTCTACTCTTCAGTTGCTGGTTCTTCAACCGCTGGCGCTTCTTCAGCAGCAGCTTCAACAGGAGCAGGCTCTGCACCCGCTTCTTTCTGTTCTTGGATCGCATAAAGCACTCTGGCTAATGCTGATACAGGAGCGTTGAAAGTTGCAAGTAATGTACCCAACATTTCGTCGAGTGATGGTAAATCAGCAAGAGCTTGTACTTCTTGAACAGAAAGAATCTTTCCATCAAGTAATCCACCTCTTAGTTCTACCACTTCGTGATTCTTTCCAGCTTCTTTAAGAGCCTTCGCAACACCCGGTGCATCTTCAAATGCAAATGCTACCGCTTGTGGACCTTTAAGGTTAGCAAGCATTTCTTCTGCTTCCGTACCCTTAGACGCAAGTCCAAAAAGAGTATTTCTAGTTACCACTAGCTTCCCGTTGGCTTCTCTAATTTCTTTTCTTAGAGCTACACCATCGTTCGAAGTCATCCCGATAACATTTGTAAGAAAAATACCCTTCGCATTAGCGATATCATTTTTCAATGAATCGACAATGACGCCTTTTTCTTCTCTGGTTAACATAAAACCTCCAAATTGGTTAATATTAGGAGGGAGTTTCGGCTGGCTTTAAGCGCTCCCAACTCCTTGAGTGCGCAACCTGCTTTCTTCAACCCTATTATTTAGCTACGCTTAGCGCTTCTAATGTATCTACTTTAATTCCTGGACCCATTGTCGTACTGAAAGTTAATGACTTTAAGTACGTACCTTTTGCTGACGCTGGCTTAGCTTTAACAACAGCAGTTACAACTGCATCAATGTTTTGTCTTAGCTTGTCTGCATCAAAAGATACTTTTCCAACAGGAAGGTGGATAATACCATTTTTCTCTGTACGGTATTCAACCTTACCAGCTTTTTGCTCAGTAACGGCCTTAGCAACGTCAGGAGTAACTGTTCCTAACTTAGGGTTAGGCATAAGACCTCTAGGTCCTAGTACTCTACCGATTCTACCAAGCTTACCCATCATGTCTGGAGATGCGATAACTCTATCGAAATCTAACCAACCACCGGCAATCTTTTGTACAATGTCGTCACCACCAGCGAAATCTGCACCAGCTTCTTCAGCCGCTTTGATTTTATCACCAGAAGTAATAACACATACTCTAACGTCTTTACCTGTACCAGCTGGAAGAGCTAATGCTCCACGAATCATCTGGTCAGCATGTCTTGGATCTACACCAAGGTTAAAAGCTACATCAACAGTTGCGTCAAAATTAACGTTACTTGTTTCTTTTGCAAGATTGATAGCTTCTTCAATTGAATATAATTTTGTACTGTCAACTTTCGCTGCAGCTTCTAAATACTTTTTCGACTTTGTCTTAGCCATGATAACACCTCATTGGTTTTAACGAGCTTGCGCTCTCCCACTTAATTAATAGTCTAACTTTAAACCCATTGCTCTAATAGAACCTTCAATTGTTCTTTC
>NZ_JBFGYP010000074.1:0-14011 GCF_041587335.1 Halobacteriovorax sp. | reverse complement strand
CGAAGAAGGAATGAAGACACTATTCTATAAAGGATCGTACTTCATTGCTCGCCCAGGATCAGACCCTTCAAAAGAAAGCACTTATAAAATTCTAGAGAGTTTTTTAAATAGAGTTGAACTAAAGAACCAATACGTATTTATCGAGCAGTACTTAAGAATTGAGTCCCCATCAACAGCAACTGAAGAAGCTTCAGTTTCACCTCTTCATATTAAGTATACTTTTTCTTCTTATATAAGAAATACAGGTTTTACACCTGTTCCAAGTCCAGGTTTTTCTAATGTTGGATACTTTGAAAACCACCCTATCTACCCAGTAGGTCAGAATGGAGAAATAATCGAGAGACCAATAAACTATATTAAAAAGTTTGATATAAGTAAGCCAATAACTTACTACCTATCTTCAAACACACCTAAGAAATGGAAGCAAGCTGTTACTGACGGTGTTCTCTACTGGAACAAGGCATTTGGAAAAGAAGTTATAAAAGTAGCGGACCTTCCAAAGAACGTAACGATCTTTGAGCCTGGATATAATATTGTTCAGTGGCTAGATTGGGATACAGCAGGATTTGCATATGCGGCCACAAACTCAGATCCACTCACTGGAGAAATAAAAGAAGCACATGTCTTTATGACTAGTTCATTTGCTATTGGTTCTTACTCTACAGCTAAGACTTACCTATCTCGCTTTGAAAAGGAAGATATTCCAAAGTTCAACTTAGGACTCCAAGGCTTTACTTCATCTCTAAACTGTATAGATAATACAGGTAGAGCAAAAGCAGACAAAGAAAGACTAGAAGACTTTATGGCAAAAGTAGAAGGAAAGTCATTCACAGATGAACAAAAAGAAGAAATGTATACGCGATATGTTGCTGATTACATAAGACAAGTAGTTGCTCACGAAGTAGGACACACTCTTGGATTTAGACATAACTTCGCAGCGAGCTTAGAAACAAATATTGATTCAAAGAACTACGAATCTATTACTGTAAAATATTTAACTACAGGACTAGTAGACTCTGAAGTTATTTCTGGAAGCTCTGTTATGGACTACACTCCAGGATTTTTCTCGAGTATGGCCGGAGCCAAAATGAGATTAGAAGACGATGCACTTCTCTATGATCAACACGTAGTTGACGTATCTTACAAGGGATCTAATTCATTTAGTAATTTAAAGTTTTGTACTGATGACCATGCAGAAAAATACTATGACTGTTACAGATTTGATGCATTTGCAAACGTTATTGAAGAGAAGAAATACAACGTTGAAAGATCATTAAAAAATATTGCTCATCTTTTAATCCATGGTAATTTTCTTTTTATTAATGACAATACTTTAACTGAAGAGCAAAAACTTCAAAAGCTTGATGCTGTTTTCATAAATGGACTCTCTGATGGAGCATACATGGCAGAGAATAGATATAAAGAGATAGTGAAGAGAGCTTATAAAGGATCTAAAAGTATTACTGGAAAATCTGAAGCCCTTAAGACTGATTTTGATGCTCTCGGAGGAATGAGTAAACTTCTCTTTACTGATATTACTCCGACTAATAGATCAGGAGAACTACTTTCTAACTATGCTCGTGAGCTCATAGGAAACTTTGAAAATATATCTCCAAATTACTTCGGCGAAAACCTTACAGAGAATATTTCAAATAAATTGAAAGGATTGATTAAAAAATATGCAATGGAGATGGACCAAGCATTCCTATTAAATGCTATGCCTTATCTTACAAAGAAATTTGAGTATAGAGATGAATTCTTCATTGATTCAGTATCAAAACTATCTAAAACAGTTTTAAATACAAGATCTAAAGAGACTGAATCAGTAGAAGGAATACAAGGCCCTCTTTTTAATATTGAAATAGGCTCAAAGAACCTTAGGAAACTAACGAGCTCTTTTGTAAAGTATGACTTCTTTCCAGAGTCACATAGCTTTAAGAGAAATATGAAAAGACTTAGAAATGATCTATCTAAAGAGATGGAAACCCTAACTTCAGAAATCTCAGTTCTCTATGGTGACGTAGAAAACACTCCAGACAATGTCTATGATTTCTATATGGAAGAACTCACTGAAGTCTATAATTTTTAATTTTGATTAATAATAGGCCCTAAGAAATTAGGGCCTTTTTTATTCACACGTAAGCTTTGGTAACTCAATAACAAAAGTCATTTTCTCGCTATTTTCATCGAAGTAAAACTTTCCTCCATGCTTAGAAATAATCTCTTTTGAAATACTTAATCCCAAACCTGTCCCCTTTCCTGACTTCTTAGTTGTAAAAAAAGGTTGCATCATTTTATTAGAAATATTTGAAGAAACTCTTTCTCCAGAATCAGTGAGACTAAGAATCACCCTATCTTCTAACTCTCGAATGACAAATTTAATCCATCTCTCACCACTCTTTTCAATAAGAGAGTCGTGAGAGTTGTTTAAAAGGTTCACTATAACTTGGGAGATTTGTTCAGGTAAACACTCAATTAGAATCTCTTCACTTCCTCTAACATCACAAATTAAATCAATACCTGCAAGCCTGATTCTTTCCTTTGATATATCGATTGCTGAATCAACCACATCTTTAAGACTTCTCACTTCAAGCTCATCTAGCTTAGACTTTCTAGATATTAACCTCAAGCCTGATACGATACTGGATACTCGCTTACAATTTTTCTGAATCATCATTGAAATATTGCGTAGCTCATCCTCATCTAAATTTCCTCTATCAATTGAAGTTTCAATTCTAGAAGCGTATCCATTTATGACAAAGAGTGGATTATTTATTTCGTGAGCAATACCTGAGGCCATCTCACCTAGAGTTGCCATTTTTGCGGAGTGACTTGTAGACAACTCTTTTCCGAATGAATTTCGAAGCTCCATATTTTTAAAATAGCCACCAAAGATACTAGCTAAAATCATTAATTCATTTTCTAAAGAGCACCAATCTCTTTCTCCTCTATAATCGAGAAATGAAATATTTCCCCAATGGTTAGCATTGAAGAAAATAGGAGCGACAAAGAAAGATTTAAGTCCATTATTCTTTAAGGACTTTCCCATCTTACTAATAGTTTCAATATTATCCATATTATTACTTATAAAAGGTTTCCCTACACCAATAGTAGTAGAGAATATTCCAAATATTTCATCGTAAGAGAAACTAGATAGAATATTTTTCTCTATCGGAGCAATACTCTTATTTGAAAACCATTCATAGAAGCTTTCTACATAAACCTTATCTGTGTCCTCATTAAAGGCATTCCTATCAATTCGTAAATGGTCAACATCGAGTCCCTTCGCCAACAGTTCTAAGCTTCTCTCTAGAGCAAGCTCGGTATCTGAAGAATTGAGAAGAGTTCTACTCACTTCATTAATAATGGATAAAAGAGTCATATTTTCTCTCATTACTATAGGATTTAGTTGTTTTTTGTAATCATCATTCTATGGCCACTCTCTTGAGTTTTTCTTCAAGAACAGAACTAACTATCTGAATACATTTATGAAAACATCATTTTTGTACTGAACAACTCAGCGAAGATTACCTATCACTAATATAAAAAGTGACTCAATTTTTAGCCAATTTTTTTGAAAATGCAGATTTTTAGACCATTTTCCTTATCTATCTCTTTGTATTCAGTTGAAGAAAATCTCTCTTCAACAAGCTCCCAATTTTTTTCATCATTCTCAAATAGACCTTTTAAGAATTGTGTCGTTTCAAAGGGAGTATTTAGACAAGCTACAAAGACTCCATCTTTTGCAAGGAAGGCACTCATTCTTCGTATAATCTTTTGATAGTCTTTCTTGTAGAAGAAGCTTTTGCCTTGATTAGAAGGAGGATCACATATAATCGTATCAAATGGTCCATACTTACCTATTTGATTAAATGATTTTAAAATATCCCAACTCTTGTAAATGACATTTTGATCAAGACTATTGAGCCTGTGATTTTCTCGTCCAATATTTAAAAATGTTTTCTTTTGGTCAATATTTACAACTTGCTTGGCGCCCCCCTGTCTTGATGCTACCGACAAAGAACAAGTATAACTAAAAAGGTTTAAGATATTTTTATCTTTTGAATCTTCAATCAATTTATATCTTTCATCCTTCATATCTAGAAAGAATCCAGTGTTTTGATTCTGCTCTAAATTTACAAGATACTTAAGTCCATGTTCAAAGACTATATGCTTCTCAGGAAGTGCGACCCCAAGAGAGAGAGACTTTACTTCTTTACCAAATCTTTCTTGAACAATTATAGGTCTTACCTCTCCATGTTCTAGTATTAAAAGATTTACAAATTCAGAATAATCAACATCTTTAAAGATCGTGATAAAGATTGCTGGAGGATACAAATCAACATTTATGAAATCATACTCAGGAATTGTTCCACCTCTACCGTGAAAAACTCTAGAGACTTCATTCTCTTTTATTAACGAATGTAATTTATCATTTATTTTATTTACTAATTCTTTCATTTTGCCCACAGCGGTTTGCACTAACTCTAACTTAAACTAAAGTGGTTTATGATGTAAACCAATTTTCAGCCTTTTAGCATTCCCTCCTTCAAGATATTATATCTATGTTACTCTTAAACAACTGAGAACATGAACTACTCTCTAAAGGAAATAATGAAGGCACTTTATATATGTGACAATAAAGATGAATGGATAAAGCTAAATGGTCTCTTTTCAGGAAATTTTCCAAAAGTAGATCTTATCTGCTGTCTCAACGGTAGCGATGCTTTAGATCACCTCTCTTATGAGGGGCCTTTTGCTATTGTTATGATTGAAGCATCTATTAGAGAAGAAGATCCTTCAACACTTGGTCAAAGAATAATTGATACTGTTGGAGAAAGACCCATTATATTTATGGGCTCTGAAGTTCATATAAAAGATAGAGTGGATAATGATTTATATAATGGTCATCCGATCAACGCAATAATCAATACTCCCTATGACGTTGAAGTTTTTAAAGAAGTCATTTCTACTACTCTAGAATGGGCAAAGAAAGAAGAGTTTGAAGAGTCTATAGAGGAAATTGATAAAGAAGAGCTACTCCCAATGCGCGTGCGTAACTTCTATATGTTTAAAGTTGTTCCATATGATGTCTATCTAGAACTTACACAAACTAAATTTATCAAAATAATAAAAAGAAACCAGCCCTACACTCATGCAAAAATTCAAAACTATGCAAAGAAAAACATAAAAAACCTTTATCTTGGTAAGAATGATTTTATCAGAATGCTCGAGGATGGAATTGAGAAAGTGACTACTGGGCTATCTCAAAAGAATTCAACTTTAAAAAGTATATTTGGAAATCAGATAAGAGGGGCATTAATAATACAGCAATACATCAGAGCAATCGGTGTTAGTGATGATATCCAAGACCTTTGCTCTCTCATTATAGAAACAACAGATAAAACTATTAGGAGGTATGAATCTCCTACAGATGTTATTGATAAAATTCCATTTAAAACCTGTGACTTCGCCGAACAGGCAATCTTAACTTCTTACTATTGTGAAGCTATATTGCATAACCTTGGGTGGAAGTCAGACCTCTCTAGAAAGAAGCTAGGACTTGCGTCTCTTTTACAAGATGCCACACTTAGTAATGAAGACCTAATAAGAGTTAGTGGAGCAGAAGATCCAAATCTTCAAATGTTTACGAGAGAAGAGCAGGATGAGTACTTGAGTCACCCTATTCAAGCAGCAGAAATTGCAAAGCAGTTCCAAGGCTACTCAGAAGCAGACTTTATAATTGCTCAACAACATGAAAAACCAAATGGAACAGGTTTTCCCTTTGGTGTTACAGCAAATAAAATGACCGCCCACTCTTGTGCGTTTATCCTTGCGAGTACTTATGTTTCTCGCCTGGCCATAAGTGGAAAGAAAGCTGATGATAAAGACAGAATCATTGATCAGCTAAAAGTAGATTATAATTTAGGAAACTTTAAAGAGCCTCTAATGGCACTTGTAAAAACGGTCAAAACTTAATTTCAGATAAGGTTTCAACAATTTTGATGTAAGTACTCTTTGAATAACGAGATTTCAGCTGAGCTACAATATCATCTTTTGATAGTACAGACTCATTACCTTCTTCTAAGTTTCTCAACAACTCTTCAGTAAAGGCCTCAGAGATGATCATCACTTTAGCAAGCGGTGAAATATCATCTTTAAAGTTCATCGCAAAACCTTGCCCGTTGGTCATACCATGATGTTGTAGAATGATTTGATCTGCCCCAAGTGGAAGTCTTGGATACTTTATCAAAGCATCAGCAGCTAACCTTGCGTGACTTAGAATAACCTCTTTCTCATCTTCGCTAAGCTTACTATTAAATAAGGCTTCTTCCTCATACTTTAACTCTGGATACTTTGTGTAAATAGGAGTTAAGAACATATCATGAAAGAAAAATACAAAGTTAATCTTATCGACGTGACTATCACCACCCCAAGATATTGTTTTAATGATATGGGTAGCTACATATGTTGCAATAATAGAGTGTGAGTAAAGATAACTTGCTCTATTAGCAGTTAATAAGTTTAAGATGCTCTCTAAACCAGGACTACTCTCCACAACATCTTTAATCGCTTCTCTACAAATATCTGAAATTTTCACTATCTCGTCGTTAACTTCTTTTGACTCGAAAAGTTTATTTGCGATAATTTCAATCCCCTGCTCTACGACTTCTAATTTCTTTTCAGCAGATACAGATGGATCATTTATATTCCTTAGCTCAGAAGTAATACATTCACTTGCTAAGTTAATCATTTCTAATCGTTTTAGTGAATCGACATAGAGAAAGTGTACTCCTTCATCTATGTACTTCTTTATTCCTAAAGAAGGCAAATCACCTCTGAAGAATATTTTTAAGTATTCATTCTCTGTCATAGACTTTTTAATTTTGAAAAAAACGTCACATGGTACGGCCTGAATATTATAAAAGAGTTTTATAGGTATTGGGTAATACTCTGGAACAGTAAGCACGGCCATGTCTTTTGCCGTTATCTCTAAAACCTTCGCAACAGATCTAACTAATTTTTTGAAATCATAACACCCAGATATTTGAGGAACCTCTGGAGGAACATCACTCTTTTTACCAATAACAATCAGAGGAATGTCCATATCATTTTCGATGAGGTGTTGATAGATAATAGCCCCACTATCAATATCTTCCAGCATGCAAAGTGAAATCACTACATCAATGTTTGGATGTAGATCTAGAAGTTCAATAGCTTCATCACAATTTCTTTTTACCGTTACATTGGTCCCTGTATATACTTCTAAGTTTACAGAGTAGAGATCGTTTAAAACTTCATTGTCTGAAATGATTAGTGCTTGGCTCATATTATATTATCGCTAGAAGGTTTCATCAGATGTTAACACTTTTTCGATATAGATTCATTAATTAATTCAAACACTTGACGTAAGTCTTTAATATTTTAATAATGGCTTAAAACACTCCACTACTCGACCTAAACCTCGGATTTGATATGAATTACTCATCACCAACTTTCAAAGGAAAAATACTAAAGCGTTATAAGCGTTTTCTCGCAGATATAGAATTATCTGAAGACACACCTATTAATAAAAAGGGTGACATCATTGTTGCTCATACAGCAAATACTGGAAGTATGAAGACATGTTGGGGTGAAAACTGGGATGTTCTAGTTAGTTACCATGACAACCCAAAGAGAAAGTTAAAATATAGTCTTGAGCTAACTCATAACTCTGAAACTTGGATTGGAGTAAATACTGCTCTTCCAAATAAGCTCGCAGTTGAGGCCATTGAGAATGGGGTCATTAGAGAGCTTCAGGGCTATCAAACAATAAAACCAGAGGAAAAGGTTGGTAAGAGTAGAATTGATATCTTTCTTTATAGTGGAGATAAGAGCTCACCTACTGAGCAGTGCTACGTTGAGGTAAAAAATGTTACCTTACTGGGAGATAATAAGAGGGCACTCTTTCCAGATAGTGTGAGTGAGAGAGGACAGAAGCACTTGCTTGAACTCACAGAGCTTAAACGTCAGGGAATTCGGGCCTGTATGCTCTATATTGTTCAAAGAGAGGACGTTGATTCCTTCTCCCCTGCATCAGAAATAGACCCTAAGTATAGTGAACTTCTAAAGAAGGCCCATGAACAGGGTGTGGAAATACTTGTTTATCAATGTAAATTAAGTGACTTAGGGGTAGAAGTTAGCCACGCTGTTGACTTTTTACTATAGGCCTCACCTTTTTACACAGTGCGTTGTTTGAAAAATATTCTAGGCGTATTATTGCTGCAATTAAAAACAAGGATTTAAATATGATTAAGCCTATTTTAGCTGTAGCAACTCTAGCTCTTTCAATAAGTGCACATTCATCTTTAGAGAAGCAATTCCCAGAAGATACTTTAGTTTATAGACCAAAGGTTGACTCTGGATTTGACCAATACAGAACTAAGTCTTTAAGAAAGTCTAATAAGGTAGTTCTAACTTTTGATGATGGTCCACATAGAACGAGAACTCCTCGTCTACTTGATATGTTAAAAAGAGAAAATGTAAAAGCTACTTTTTTTATTCTTACTAAGAACGTAACCGCATCAAATATATTTGTAATAGAAAGAATTTTAAAAGAAGGTCATATTCTTGCCAGTCACGATCACGACCATGACAATAACAATAAAGAAGATGAATCAACTTATAGAGAAGAGCTCTTTGATACAATTACACAAATCGAAGCCCTTAAGAGCAGATATAACTCTAAACAAGTGTCTAGTTACTATAGATTCCCATATGGAGCCTATGGAAGAAATGAGTTCTATCATCACTTCAATGTAATGAAGGATGTTAGTGATAGAATTTACGGTGAGAACTGTATTAATTTTGCATTTTGGGATATTGATTCTTCAGACTGGGTTGCACAATTATCACCAGAGCAAATATCTCAAAATATTATTGCTCACGTAAAAGGTGGAACTGCTTACAAGCACAAGATAAAAAGAACAATATTTGGAAATACAAAGTACGAAGTTGATAAGTATAAGATCAAGTATCCAATTGGTGGAGGAGTTGCACTTCTTCACGATATTCATGAAAGAAGTCTAGAGGCCGCAGAAATCTTTATTAAGAAAGCTAAAAAACTTAATATTGAAATTGTTCCTCTAGATGAAGTAGATGAATTCTCTTATAAGAACAAATCTTGCCAAGCAATAATCTAAATTAAATTATATAAAAGACCTTCAATATGAAGGTCTTTTTTTTTCTAAACCAATCTATTTCTATTTCACTCCTACTTAAAACTTACCTTCTAATACTTTCTTGAAACCTTAAGCTTCATAACTCTTGAAAAATCTACACTCTTATCAACTTTATCTAGAATATAGTGACACAATGCGGTAAAACCCAATAGATTTAATTATCACTTAAAGGAGAAAAAATGAGTCTTTTAAAGAAGTCTATATGTACCTTAGTTATGCTAAATACCATAGCTGCAGGTGCTTCAGAAGCTACTGTTCCGAGAGTAACCGCCCTCGACAGAATGATGAGTACGATTAGCCCAAGTGCTATTATTGATGCACCATTATTTAAAAATACAGATGAAGCAAAAACGAAGTATGGTAGTGAGTTCGTTAAAGTTTTAATTCAAGAGACGCACAAGAAAGCAAAGTTTCTCTTAGAAGAAGGTAATGTAAAAGCTTATAACGCCTTTATGACACTTGGACTAACTGTTCCTCTTCAAGAAGGATTATATCTTCATATAAGAGAGATCAATGACTCTAAAGGTCTATGCAATGATCACTCTAATAGTGGAAATATTATATTTGCCTACACTCCTGAAAAACTTGAAGAAAAATACACTGCAAGTGAATTAGAAGAGAAGAAGGCAAACTCTAAGAACTACCAATTTTTCGTACAAAACTTTAAAACAGGTGATAATCCATTTTTCCCAGACTGTAATCAAGTTGAAAATAAAGATGTCATAAGACAAATCATAAGAGGCGGAGATGGAACAGATATGGGTGCAATGCAATTGAGCATTAGGTGGCATACTGAGAACTACTTCGCTAAAGATGGTCACAAATCTTTAAGAAAAACATTTGCCTATGGATTAAATTACTTAATGCAAGGGTTTAAGCCATTAATCTATAATTTTAATAGCACTTCTAAGACTTGGGAAAAAAGAGTTGAGTGCTTACGTAAGATTGAAAAATGGCACTTATTTCCATCTAAGAGAAAGTACTCAATTGACTACAAGAACGTAGTAAGAGGAACTTGGGCCGGAAAATATAATTCAGGAAACCTTAATAAGACATGTCGATTTGCAGACTCTAGAAGTCCCTACAAGGGACATGATGAAGGTTTCTTAAAGAACCTTAATAAAGTGCTAGATATTGAAAACCTAGAGAAGATTGGTGTTTTTGATGCAACTTCATTTGAGATGGACGAGTCGTCTAGAGAAGCTTATGAACAAATCGTAAGTAACTTCAAAAATGAGACTAATAATAGAGATAAAATTGAAGCTATTTTAAATTAATACCATTGCCCATACAAAACTATTTGTATGGGCGTTTTTTTCATCTATACTAATTAAATGAAAAAAAATATATTTGTATTTATTATTGGAATCTCGGCCTGCATAGCAATCTTCTATTTACTCTATAGTACTGATAAGTCTATTGATCAAAGATCTATGACCTCCCCTACTAAAGAAAAAGACACTCCTACCAAAGTTAGTAGTGAAGATGATATTATCAAAAAACAAATTCACACTCTTGCAACAAATCTTGAAATTCCGCCAGATGCGGACAAATTATTTAACGATTTAAATAATTATAGAATAGAAATATCTGATCTTAAGAAGAATCTTAATAAAGACTTTGTAAAGAAGTACGTTAAGACTCAATCTAAGAAAATCATTACATGCTTAAAGAAAGACTACTGCGGAACAAAGCCTGATGCCGATGGCTACTTTGACGAGTTTTCTACCCCAGGACACATTCTTCTATCAAGGCAATTAAGACTCTTGAATGCAATGCTAGAAGATGGCGACTTATCGCCAGATGAATTAGATTTTTCAGAGTTAGTTAAATTTGAAAATAAGAATATTCTTGAAAGCTCTGCTGAACTGTTCATCAAGTCCAATCCTTCAGAGAGTGAGCTTGGTACATTTCTAGACAACTCTTCTCATCTAGAAGGTTCTAAAAAGCAGGCCTTTTACTTCAAGCTAATAGGAAGTGCTAATCAATCACAAAGAGAGATCTTAATATCAAATTTATCTGAAGACCTAAAAAACTCAACTCCATACTCAGTAGTTGCATTTTTTCAGAAAATCTCCTCTCTACAATTAAATGAAGAAGAACTTCTTGTAATTTCGAGAGGTGGATGTCAGCTAAAAGGTGAAAATGAAGTTTCGTGGAATTCTTTTAGCTTCAATTTTAAAAAGTACGTAGCTGAAAATTCTTTTAGCCTACTTATAGATGAAGTATGCCCCTAAGTTTAGGGGCTAAAAAATTCTACGCTCTTCTAAGTCTTTAGATAACTTTTCAAATGTAGGAAGAACTTTAATGTTTGTATTTGTAGTAAAGAACTCAAACGGAGCCTTTCCATTACAAGCTACAGCAATATTTGTCCCTTTAGGAGCTAGATCCTGAAGAGAGTTGAAATATGCTCCAAGTTCACCACCTCTTTTCTCATCCCAAAGACTAGAACCCCATACAAGGATATTCTCAACACCAGTTGCTTCTACAGTATCCACTATAGTTCTAGCTTCAACATTTGGACCTAAGTAAACAACTTGTCGACCATGACCACTTAGTAAAAGGGCCGCAATAAGCGCTTGTAGCTCGTATGAGTCTCCTGCAGGAGAAGCTATAACAACACTATCTCTATTGATGCTAGAGTTGTTCTGATAAATTTTTCTTCTAAGGAAGTACTTTGTTAAAGTTATTAGAGTATGTTTCTCTTCTAAAGTGATTTTATGTCCCTCTAACTTCTCACGTAGGTCGTAGAGAAAAGGAATAAGGATATCAAAAACAACTTTCTTTAGATCATATTGATCAATTGCTTTACCTAACTCGTGTGAAACAATATCAAACTTTTTAAAGTTCAAGGCCATTGCCATCGCTTTAAATGTTAATTCTATTTCTTCTTTTTCTGTATTTGATTGTTCAAAATCTAGATCAGTGACTAGACCTCTCTCTTCAACAAGAGAGACAAGCTCTTCATTAGATTTCTCAGCGATGTGTCTTATTGCTGTTCCCTCTTTTACTAATTGATTTAGCAAAAAGAGTTTTTCAATATTTTCTTTAGAGTAAAGTCTTCGACCAACATCATCCCTTCTTGGAGATACTGCGCTATATCTTCTTTCCCAAGCTCTTAAGTTATGTACGTTTATTCCACTGAGTGCCGAAGCTAATTGTATGTTATACATATTGAATCCTTTCTGTATTTTATAATCAAAAAATATGCTAATACTTGATCTAATTCAACTGATATAGCCAAATTAGATTTAACGATAGAAGTAATCTATCAGCAGCGAGGCTTAAGATTGTTAAGTAAATGTCAGGTTTCTGAAATTTATAGTTGATGAAGCTGGGAAATAGTGTCATTTCTAGGTTATTCGACCTGATAAAAGACAACGCAGTAGGACAATAAGCATTTATAGTTTGGTCACTAAACTATCAATAATAAAGAGGAAATATGGTTAAACAGAGAAGAACATTTGACTTAGATTCATTAGCAGACTTCGCAGAGCTTAAAGGTGGAAAGCTGATATCTACAGAGTATAAGAACTCTACAACATACCTACTTTGGGAGTGTAAATCTGGTCATAGATGGAAGGCCACAGCGCTAGAGGTCGTGGGAAAGAAAAGCACTTCAGGCTCATGGTGCCCAAGGTGTCCAGCTCCATCAGAAGATTTGATGTTAAATCTAGATAGCATTGAAATGGATGATGAAATTAACGAGGACTAGGAAAATAAAGACACCTTACTTCTTATAAAATCAAAATCTTACTGCAATAAAACTCTCCTCCGATAAGATTTATATACTTTTTTATATAAATTTTTAGGAGGATTCTTTTGAGTTACTCAAAGAAAATCACACAACATATTATCAAAAGTCCATGGGTAGCTATCACTTTAGGAATAGCTATTTTATTTTCACTTTTACCAGGGCTAACTAAAGTCGAATCTGACTTTAGTTATAGAATATGGTTCAGAGACTCTGAGCCACTCATTAAGCGCTATGATAACTTTCAGGCCAAGTTTGGAAATGATGACTTAATCAATATTATTGTTCACTCTCCTGATGGAGTTTTTGACAAAAGTTCTATCGATCTAATCCACCGTTTAACTGAAGAAGTCTGGAAGGTAACGGATGTGATTTCTGTTGATTCAATAACAAACTATCAATGGACCTCTGCCGATGAAGATGAATTAATTATTGAAGACTTCATACTCCCTAACCTCTCTGAAGATGAACTTCTAGCAAAGAAACAACTGGCCCTAAAAGATAAAACTCTACCTGACTACCTCATAAACAGAGAAGCGACGGTAACTAATATATACGCAAAGATTAGGCCACATTTTGATGGTGCCCCAGATGATAAGCTCATCATTTCAGAAACTCGTAAAATGATTGCTAAACTGAAAGACTCTCTTCCTCAGGAAGACACTCACCAGATATTTACTAATGGCTCACTCGATATAAATAATACTTTCAGAGAAGTTTCTGAGCATGATGTAGCAACAATATTTCCAATCGTCTTTTTAATCATTGTAGTTTTTCTAATATATGTTTTTAGAAGTATAATAGGAGTTCTACTTCCTCTATTCATAATTTCTGTGACAACATTAGCAACCTTTGGGCTAGCAGGATATCTTGGCATAAAATTTAATAATCTCATTGCAATGGTACCTACAATTTTGATTGCCATTGCAATAGCTGATAGTGTTCATATCCTTGTGACCTACTTTCAATTTCGCTCGAAAGGAGAAAATGAAGAGAATGCAACGGCAAAGGCATTTGAGAAGAACTTCAAACCTAT
>NZ_JBFGYP010000073.1:0-14192 GCF_041587335.1 Halobacteriovorax sp. | reverse complement strand
TTTTCTTTTTCAACTGAGCAGCTGAATACATTGAAATCGAAGATAGAGCATAAGTCTGCACAAGAGATACTCGAGAGCTATCCTATTTGTGGTAAGAGAGCTTTTAGTATCTACGGCGGCTCTTTAGTTGCAAGTGAGTTATCGAAACATTTAAATGTTTCAGAATTTGAAATTTCTACGTATGGCCTTCGTTACGGAGTGGCAATAAAGGGAAGTATTGATGAACGATTTATCTAAGGAAGATCAGTTTCGAGATATTGTTAAGATTAAGAAAGGATCAGTTCTATTTCACGAAGGGGAGAAGTCCTCTTACCTATATATAGTTGCAAGTGGAAAAGTTCTTCTTGTTAAAGAAGACCAGGGGTCGATTCATTCTCTCGGAGTGACTAGTGAGAAGGACTTTATTGGAGTTCTTTCAATGTTTAACGATGAAAAGAGATACGCTTCAGCTATTGCTTTAGAAGAAACTGAAGTGTACATGATCAAAAAGTCAGACATAAGAAAAGTACTAAAAGATTGTCCTGAGTGGGTTACAAATATAATGATCACTTTGACTGATAGGCTGCGTGATGTGGATGAATTGATGCGTGAACATAGAGTTGTATCTAATGAAGTAGAGAATGATTTTAGTTTAAATAATGTACAACAAAAAGAAATGAGAGATGCATTGAAAGAATATAGAAGTAGAAGAGGTCTTTAGAGAACCTCTTCTATTATTGATTTAGTT
Source organism: Halobacteriovorax sp. (assembly GCF_041587335.1). Lineage (GTDB taxonomy): Bacteria > Bdellovibrionota > Bacteriovoracia > Bacteriovoracales > Bacteriovoracaceae > Halobacteriovorax. Next base: position 13,465 of record NZ_JBFGYP010000073.1, on the reverse strand, counting down.
AAGCTTAATTTGTTGCCTTCTATTTAGAGTTGCAATTGTTTGAACAATTTTTTCTCTAGCTTTTGAAATAGAATCATTTTCATTATTTAATCTGGCCTTCATTGCGTGATACGCCTTCTCAGCATACTCTCTTGGAAGAGATGAAAGGGCCTTCTTTTGAAACTCAATTGAGCAGGCCTTAATTGCCACACCAAAAACTCCTGAGTGAACATTTCGGCAAAGTGTCTTCAAGTCAAATTCATTCAATTTATAGATATCATTGAAAGAAATACTCTTTTCTAGAAGTTCAGCAGCTAGCTGTGGATTTCTTTTTTGAATATTTCTAAAGAGTGTTGCTTTTTCCTCTTCTGGCATTATTTGGAGCATTTCAATTATTTGAGCTTTTCCATTAATAAAAACTCCATTTGGTGTGTTATTCGCATCCATAGTCTATCTCCAGGTATTAGGCTTCTTCCCACTTCATTTTTTCTTTCATATATCTTTGGCGGGCATTATCAATTGTATTTTGATGTGACTCAACAAGGTTTTGAATCTCTGTCTCTTGGCTTTCTTTGACTTCATTTACTTGATCATCATGAGCTTTTTTTAGATTCTGTAACTCTTCTCTAAGTCTCTCATTTTCAAGCATTATACTTTGGCTTTGTTTCGATCTAACGTTTGTTAATTTTTGTTCTAAATCTATTTCAAGTGAATTGATTTTTTTTTCATAATTATCTTTTAATCGACTTAGCTGTGTTTCATTTTTCTTAATTTCTTTACCAAACTCTCTCTCATGCTCATCTCTGAGCTTTCTAAGTTCTGAGTTGTATCTCTTTTCTTCTGCCTCTTTAAATCTTGAAGCTTTGAGATGGGTAATATTTGTCATAATTAGACTCACGAGAAAATGTTTTGCAGATATGTACTCTGCGACACTATAATTTTACGAGATCAGTACTAGTTGTTACAAGGAGGCAAATATGACGTCTATTGATTCGAGTAAAATATACCTAGTGAGCGGTAAGAGAACACCATTTGGTAAGTTTGGTGGATCACTGAAAGACATATCTCCTGTTGACCTTGCGGTGACAGCAGCAGAGGGAGCACTGGCAGATTCTGGCCTGAGTCCCGATAAAATTCAGCATGTTATACTTGGAAATGTCGTCACTTCTACAACGGATACTATTTATGGAGGTCGCCATCTTGCTCTCAAGTTAGGTTGCCCTGAAGAAGTTCCTGGCTATAATGTTAACCGACTCTGCGGGTCGGGTATTCAGTCAATACTTGATGGATTTAGAATGATTAAGACAGGTGAGCATGAATGTGTTCTTGCTGCAGGGACAGAAAATATGTCCCTTGTTCCTCATTTAACTTATGGAGGAAGATTTGGAACGAAATACGGACCACTAAAGAGTGTGGATATGTTACTCGATTCTCTAACTGATAAGTACACTAAATCACCAATGGGGATTACAGCTGAGAAGCTCTCTAAAAAATTTAGTATCACTAGAGAACAGTGTGATGAGTACTCTCTTAAGTCACATCAAAAAGCTACAAAGGCCTATAGTGATGGACATCTACAAGGTGAGATTACTCCTGTGACTCTAAAAAGAGGTGTGTGTGAGAAAGATGAACACTTAAGAGAGAATGCTTCTATTGCTGATATGAATAAACTTAGAGCATCTTTCCAGGAAGGTGGAGTTGTTACTCCAGGTTCGGCATCTGGAATCGTTGATGGCGCAGCGGCAGTTATACTTGCTTCTGGAAAGTTCTGTCAGGAAAATGGCCTAACTCCGATGGCTGAAATTATTGATGGGTGTGTAGTAGGTGTAGATCCAACAATTATGGGGATAGGGCCTAGTCCAGCGATTAAGAAATTATTAAAAGCTAACAAGATGGAATTAAAAGATATTGATCTTGTTGAGATTAATGAGGCTTTTTCAGGTCAGACACTTTCATGCATTAAAGATTTAGACTTAGATGATTCCAAGTTAAATATTTGGGGAGGAGCAATTGCTCTTGGTCATCCTCTTGGTGCTTCAGGAACACGAATTACTTTAACGCTTGCTAGACAATTACATGCTGTTAAGGGAGAATTTGGAATTGCTTCTGCCTGTATCGGTGGAGGGCAAGGAATTGCTGTATTACTTAAAAAGGTTTAGAAAATATAAATGGAAAACATCTTAGTTCATAAAGAAGATTTTGATGAGTTTCGCTCTTGGCTAGGTTTGAATATTGAATCTATTACATGGCAAGGGCGATTTCAAAATGAATTTGAAGAATTCTGGAAGCTATTCTTCTTAGATGGACTCTCTTTGGTTCAAGTTTCTGCAAGATTTGATTACGCCACTTCAAATACGAAGATTGGACCAATAATATCTTGGTTTCAGTGGGTACGTGATAAGTTTATAAGTTTTATATTTATAAAAAATGAAATAACAATCCTTGATCTCTCTAAGCAATTAAATATGGGAGTTTCTGAGCTTGCATCAACTTTAAGAGTATTCTTTGTTGAGGTGTATCCTCATTATGAAGATTACTTTTCTGAAGTATTTCAAGTTGGAAATAAAGCCTCCCCAAATATCTACTGTAAGTTTAAAGATTTAAGAGAGAAGTTTAATCTAGAAGAAATTTTTAGAGGAAGCCACGAAGAAGAGATCATGCCTGCTCTAGAAGTTACTCTATATGATGAGTGGTCTATATTTTTAGAAAAAATGAAAAAGGACCTTTTTCATCCTGAATTTAATCTAACGAAGATTAGAAAAAATGCCTCTATTAAGAAGCAGGCAGTATTTATTGCTGAAGTTCTTGTCTTGTTAGTTATAGGGACCGGAATTTTCTATATTTTAAAGTATGGGAACCAGTCTTTTGAAAAATACTTAACTGAAAAAATTTCTGTTTATGAACCTCAGTTTAAATGGTTAGATAAGAACTTAACTTTCAAGCCTGCTGAGACAGAAGAAGAAAAATCCTTTCCTCTAAATATTGGTGCTATTGAAGAGGTTGATGACTCTGCTAGCCAGTTAGGTGAAGTTCTTGTCGAGGAAGATAGATTTGAAGTGGAGTCGGAGGTTGTTCTGACATCAATGGACTCTCTTCCTCGAGATTTTGAAATTGCTGGATTAGAGCAATCTGAGTATGAAGAATTAAGAAAGCGTGGATATAGAGATTCAAGGTACGGAAATACAAAAGTGTATCGAGTAATGATGAAGTCTGTTGATACGGATAGAGTCCGTGTTAGCCTTGATGATTTATTAAAGAAATATGAAGTTACACAGGTTGATAATGTTAAGCCAGGCCTAGCCGTTCCTGGAGGTTATTATTATAACCTCTATGTTCCAAGGGCAAAGCTTAAAGAGTTTATGGCACAAGTCGATGAAGTGGATGATACAGTTATTTATGAAAGTCGAACTAGAACTGTAAGAAATCCTCCTGGGAAAAATAAAGTATTTATATGGGTGAAAAGATTATGAAAAAAATTATGTGTTCTCTAATGCTTGCAGCATTTATTACTTCTTGTTCTTCAAGTACTAATCAAGCAATAAAAGAAGATGTGAATCAGAAAACTGAAGAAGTTACTAACAAGGTTAAGAAGAGAGAAGGTTATTGCTCTCCTCTAGATAAGGCCTTAGATAAGTGTAAGTAGATTTTTACATTTGTCCGTCAGGAATTTCAAAGAGGCCTTTAACTTTTCTTAGTAAAACATGGCTCTTGCCTAGGTAGTACCATTGTCTGAAAAAGCCAATAAGCATAGAAGCAATGAAGCCGTAGATAACACCTGAGTGAGTTGTTTTTGCAACAAGCCCAGTATCGTGAGCAGCTCCTAAGAGAAAACCAATCATCCCCAAGATAAGCATTAAAATAGTCCACGGGATTGTTTGTCTTTTACAAAGATCTGCTTCGTGAACAAATCTTTTTACTTTTTTGATGTATGGCCCTAAATCTTCAGGTGCTTCTTCAAAAAGTTCCCCTAAGTTACTCTCAGAGTGCAAAATTAGATCAATATTATTTACAAGCCTTGCAACTCCAATAAAATAGAACATCACAAAAGCTTGAGCGAAAATAGTATAAATAAAAACCATGATAGCTAGGTGAATATGAGAAAGTTCGACTAAATCATAGCCTAGGGCTTTTGAAGCAGTGAGTAAGACTGTGCCAACCATGATTAAGATCAAAGTTCTAAGTAAATTTGCCATTTTCTGTGTCCGTATAAGTTTTTATTCAATTGTCATAGTAGTGTAGATTTGCTACTAAAAGCATTATTAAATTGAAAATGAACATAGTCCAATAATAGGCAATTGAAAAGGCTCAATTCGATGGCAAATTCAGAAGAAGAACCAAAGAAGTTAGTATTAAAAGGTAACAAAAAGTTACTAGAGAATCCTTTTGTAGGAAGCTTGGTCGTGCCAATTGCTATTGTATTAGTTGGGGCATTAATTATTTTTGGTGTAACAAAGATGCTTTCTACAGAATCATCTTATAAAGACCATGTTCGTGAACTCCAGTCCAAGGCTTTTGGAAATAAGTGGATTGCTGCTTACGAACTAAGTAAAAAAATTGGCTCTTCGCAGATTCCTGAAGAGGATATCCCATGGCTAGTTGAGAACCTTTCAGATGTTTACACTAATTCGCCAGACCCAAGAACTAGAGATTTTGTTGTTGTGGCACTAGGTGGCTTAAGAAGTGAACTTGCCTTTCCGATACTTGAGGCAGCACTAAAAGATAAGAGTTCAGATGTTCGTTTCCATACGCTGGTAGCAATTGGAAATATGCCACAAGGTATTGATTTTAATTGGGAGTCATTAACTCCTTATTTTAAAGATGAAGATCATGCTATTAGACAAGCGGTAGTTCTAGCGGTTGGTACTCATAAGGCTAAGGCCGTTGAGAACTTAGTTGTTGGAAGCTTAAGAGATGATAGTGTTGCAGTTAGATATTCTGCTGCAACAGCATTGATCTACTATAAGAATGAAGCTGCAATTCCAATGATTAAGCAAGTTTTAGATTTAGGGACTAGTAGCTCATTTGATGTTAATCAGGTAACAAATTTAAAACTAAATATATTGAATGCAATTGAAAAAATGAAGTGGAATAAGATGATTAGCCTTGTGCAGAGTGTAATTAAGGAGAATAATAATCCAAAAGTTACAACAAAAGCACAGCAAGTTTTAAATGAATTGAAAAATTAAGACATTGTCGGCATAATCTAACTACGTAATTTTTTAGAATTAATATTAAATAAACCCTGTTAACGAAGCAAAAGAGCTTGGTTTTCGGGGTATTAAACTTTTTAAAGGTTTGAGAATGAGTACTGAAATGAAACAAAGTTTAAATCGTAGAGAGTTCTTTAGTTACCTCTCTGTAGCTTGGATTGCTTTTTCTGCCGCTTGTGCAGGTCTTGCTACTTTAGCTTTTCGTTTTTCTTATCCTAACGTTAACTTTGATCCTGAGATGGACTTCATTGCTGGAAGACCTGGTGATTATGAAGAAGGCGTTGATGAGAGATGGAAGAATGGTTTTGGTGTTTGGATGGTGAAGCAAGAAGGTAAGCTTGTTGCTCTTTCTAATATCTGTACTCACCTTGGTTGTATTCCTAACTGGTTACCATCGGAGCTTAAGTTTAAGTGTCCATGTCATGGTTCTGGTTACTATATGACTGGTGTTAATTTTGAAGGTCCAGCTCCACGTCCATTAGAAAGATATAAAATTTCTCTCACTGCTGAGGGGACAATAAAAGTTGATAAGACAAAGGTTTTCCGTGCTGAGAAAGGTCAGTGGGATAACCCAAACTCTTTTTTAAGCGTTTAATTTTAATATAAAGAAAGTGAAATAACTTCAAAGGTAGAAAAGATGTCAGAAAAAGGTTTGGCACAAAAAGTTCGTGAAACACAAGTTTGGAAGTCTATATTTAGACATGGACCTCCGGATAATGCTCGTAATAGAGCAAGTGTTGTAGCGGGTAACGTGTTTCTTCATTTACACCCAATAAAGTTAAAGAAGTCTGGTGTTCAGCTTGGATACACATGGTGTATGGGTGGACTTACATTCTTTATTTTCTTAGCACTTACTGTGACAGGACTTCTGTTAATGTTCTATTACAGACCAACTGCTGAGTATGCATATAATGATATCATCGCACTTAAAGAGCACGTTCCTCTCGGTATTATGAGAGAGATTCATAGATGGGGTGCTCACGCCATGGTTATTACGGTTTGGTTACATATGTTCCGTGTTTTTATGACTGGTTCTTATAAACCACCTCGTGAATTTAACTGGGGTATTGGTGTAATCCTTTTAGTGTTAACACTATTATTATCATTCACTGGTTATCTTCTTCCTTGGGATCAGCTTGCAATTTGGGCGATTACAGTTGGGGCGAATATGGCAAAAGCAACTCCATTCATGGGTCATGGTGGTCCAGGTGCGGCGCTTGCTCAGATTGGTGACTTTGTAATGGTTTCAGATAAAAACGACGTACGTTTTCAGTTACTAGCGGGACGTTTTGTTGGTGAGCCAGCACTATTAAGATTCTATATTCTTCACTGTGTATTTATACCACTTGTTGTTGGTGTGCTTATTGCGGTTCACTTTTGGAGAGTAAGAAAAGACGGTGGGATTTCGGCTCCACTTTAGTTGGTAGTTTTTAATTTTAAGGATATGAAATGAAAGAATTAATTAACTGGTTAGCTGATCCAATTAGATCGTTTCCAATTTTCACAATCTTATTTTTCTTGATGATTAGATATTATAAGGTTGTTGGGACAAAGAAATTTGCATATTGGGGATTGGCAGTAATACTTCCAATCGTTGCTTGGTTTTGTGCAGACCCTAACTTTATTAAAATTATACTTTGGCCGGATAATATTCCGATCAATATTATTATAATACTTCTTACTTTCTTAACGTGGCTTAGTCTTTATAAGTGTGCTGAGAATGATAAGAGAATTGAAGCAGGTGAGTGTCCAATTGAAGCTCTTCCTGAAAATAGAGAGAAAGTTTGGTGTTGGCCTAACCTTGTTTATACTGAGCTATTTGTCATTATTGCTACAACAATTTTCTTAGTTGTTTGGGCGATTATCTTTAAAGCTCCTCTTGAAGAGCCTGCCAACGTTACTTGGGCACCAAACCCAGCGAAAGCACCATGGTACTTCCTTGGTCTTCAAGAAATGTTAGTTTACTTTGACCCTTGGATGGCCGGAGTTATTCTTCCTGGGATTATTGTTGTTGGTTTAATTGCTATTCCATATATTGACATGAACCCTAAGGGGAATGGTTACTACACTTTCGTAGAGAGAAAATTAGCTATTACTTCATTCTTATTTGGTTGGTTAGTTCTTTGGATCTATCTAATTATTGTAGGGACATTCTTGAGGGGACCAAACTGGACATTCTATGGACCGTTTGAGTATTGGGATTTTCATAAGGTTGTAGCTGAATATAATATTAATTTATCTGAATACGTTTGGATTAAAATATTAAATGTTCCAATGCCAAAGAATATTCTATTAAGAGAGATCTTTGGAATACTTGCTACTGTTGGATATCTTGTAGTTCTGCCATTAGCTTCACTTAAGTTGAAAATAGGTAAAGAGCTTTATGAGAAATCTGGAGCAATTAGATATTACATCTTTATTTTCTTATTCATTATTATGATGAGTTTACCAATAAAGATGGTTTTAAGATGGTTAATTAACTTGAAATATATTGTTGCACTACCAGAGTGGGAATTAAACTTATAACCCCTCGGGTGTGAAAAAAGGGAATACTGATGAGTAAGAAGCAAGAGCCAGGTATGGCTTGGAATATGCAGAAACTTAATAAGATCTTTGCATTTCTTTCTGTTGCATTTTTAGTGACTGTTGTTTGGGTTTTTCTTGATGACTATATTCGTCCATGGAAAGCTGTTCAGCTAAAAGGGATGCAAATAAAGAAAGAAAAAATTGCTAAAGATATAAAAGCAGCACAAGAAGAAATTAGTCAGGATGAACTTGCAAAGCTTGATATGCAGTTAGAAGCATCACAAAAGACTGTGGATTCTCGTAAAGAAGATATTCTTAAGGCTCAAGAAGAATTAAGGCTAGTTAAGAAAGACTTAAAGAATGAAACTATTGTTGGTGGTATTGCTAACTCTCAAGTTTCTGCTGTTGGCTTTCAGTATGGTGTAGCTCACGCAGAGCATGCAAGTAATGCTGATGATTTATACGCTAAACTTCAAGTTAAGAAAAAAGAGTTTGCAGACTCTTCTGAGAGAAAGAAAATTCTTCAAGCTAAAGAGAAAGAATTAAATAGAAGAATCAGATCTTATAATAAAGAAGTTACTGATACTGAAAAAAGTATTCAAAGTATTATTGGAAAGAGAGATCTTCTTCAAGGTGCTAAAGATCAGTTAAATGTAAATCCTGTTTTTGTTCTTAGGAATTTACCGTTTATTGATTTCATGGATCCAACTTTAAAGATTCAACAAGTTGTTCTTGATAATATTACTGATGATAGATACTTCAGACACGTTCCAAAGGTGGACCGTTGTATGACTTGTCACGTTTTCATCGATAAAGAAGGATATGAAGAGCAGTCGAATCCATATAAAACTCACCCTAACTTAGACCTAATGGTTGGAGCAAAGGGAAAACATCCAATGAAGAAATTTGGTTGTACAACTTGTCATGGTGGTGAAGGACATAGAGTTAATGACTTCAATTCTGCAGCTCACATGCCTCATAGTGATGCTCAAAAGAAAGAGTGGGAAGAGAAGTACAACTGGCATGAGCCACATAAAGTTCCAATCGTTCAATTCCGTAAGGGTCAGTACGAAGCTGGTTGTGTGAAATGTCACAATAATGTTGAGTATATTCCAGAGGGAACAGTTGTTAATGATGGAAAAAGAAATATCAGAAAATTTGGTTGTTACGCTTGTCACAAAATTGAAGGTTGGGAGCATAACAGAAAACCAGGTCCAAGTTTAGAGAAGATTGCTTCAAAAGTTAGCAAAGAGTTCTTTATGAATTGGGTTTGGGATCCAAAGTCATTTAATAAGCATGCAAAAATGCCTCAGTTCTTTAATCAGAGCAATAACAGTGCTCCTGAGTTTGTTAAAAAGAATGTAACTGAAGTAAATGCAATTGCTGAATTTGTATTTGAAAAATCTGAAAAGTATAAGCCATTTGCAAAATACTCAGGTGGAAATACTGAAAGAGGGAAGAAGCTTGTGCGCCAAGTAGGTTGTATGGGTTGTCATGGTGTTGAAGACTTCGCGCCAGAGTCTAAAAAGGTTGATGCTTATGTTGGGCCACACCTTTCTGGAATTGGATCTAAGGTAAAGAGTCCTGATTGGATGGTTTCATGGTTGTTAAAGCCATCACATTACCAAGAAGACACTATTATGCCTTCGTTCAGACTAACTAATAGAGAAGCTAACGATATTACAGCTTACCTAATGTCTAAGAAGAATAAAAAGTTTGAAGAACTTAAGTTTGAGGGGATCAATAAAGATCTTAGAGATGAATTACTTGTAGAGTACTTCTCAGCTTTTGATCCAGCAGATGTTGCTAAGGCAAGACTTGATAAGATGAGTGATCATGAAAGAACAATGGAGCTAGGTTATAGATCTGTTGGTAAGTATGGTTGTTATTCATGTCATAATATTGAAGGATTTGAAGGAAGAGCTCCTATTGGTCCAGAATTGACTAAGTTAGGGTCTAAGCCTTTAACTCAGTTTGGTTTCGGTCATGAGAAGGTTGAGCACAGTAGAGATAAGTGGATTCAAGCTCACTTACTAAACCCAAGAAGATGGGATAACGGTGCAGATAAGCCATTTAAAGATTTACTTAGAATGCCTCAGTTTAATATGACTGAAAAGCAAGCAAGCGATATTACGGTAGCACTTCTTGGTCAGGTTTCTGACAGAGTTCCAGTAACTGGAGTTAAGCAACTTGATAAAGATGAAGCGGTTGTTGCTGAAGGTATGAAAGTTGTAACTAAGTATAACTGTATTGGTTGTCATCAGATTGATGGAGATTTTGGAGATATCCTAGCTCTTTATGAAGATGATATTAACCAAGGTCCACCAAGACTTAATGGTCAAGGTCATAGAGTTCAATCTGATTGGTTTAACTACTTCTTAAGTAATGTTTACCCAATTAGACACTTTGATAAAGACTTTGCAGCTACTCCAATTAGAATGCCATCGTTTAATCTTTCAAATGATGAGAGAAATAAACTTGTAGCAATGTTCCAGCATAAGTCTAAGCAGAAGACATTTGAAAATCTTCCTGCAAAAGTTGAATGGTTGCCTGGTGAGAGAAGAGGAGCTTTAAAGTTAATAGAATCTCTTGGTTGTAATACTTGTCATGCAGGTTTACCTGGAAGTACTACTGAGCCATCAGCACCGAACTTAAAGTATGCGAAGAAACGTCTACGTCCATCTTGGATTAAGAAATGGTTAAGTAACCCTCAAGCAATTATGGAGGGGACACTGATGCCATCATTCTGGGAAGATGGAGAGAGTATGGATCCAGAAGTATTTGGTGGAGACTCTGAGAAACAAATGGATGCTTTAGTTAAATACTTACAAGAAATCGGTGAAGATAAGTTTTCACCTAACCAGAAATAAAAATTAAGGGTCCAGTATATCTGGATCCTATCTACTAGATGTAGGAGAAATATATGGCCGGACACAATACGGAAGTAGTAGCTCACGAAGGGATTATTGATTTTCCTAATGATCCAGACTTTGGAAAAGCCAGTCCAAATAAAGTTGGAATGTGGTTATTCCTTGGAACAGATGGGATGTCTTTTTCTGGACTGCTAATTGCTTATGCTGTTTTAAGATGGACTAGACATTGGCCTCAGCCAGCAGAAGCTCTCGGTGGAGTTGCTCTTTCTGGTTTTATGACTTTTATTCTAATTTGTTCTTCGGTTTCAATGGTTCTATGTATTGATGCTTGTAAGCAAAGAGATAGAAAAGGAATTTTAAACTGGCTTGGTATAACAATTCTTGGTGGTGTTATATTTCTAGGTATTCAGGTTTATGAGTATATTCATCTATCTCATGCCCTAGGGATGACTTTTGCTAACTATGAGCATGGAAATAATTTATTCGCATCTACGTTCTTTGCGATTACTGGTTTTCATGGCCTACACGTTTTTACAGGTGTTTGTTACCTGATCTACATGTGGAAATTAGCATATGATGGAAGATTTGATAAAGGTGATTATACTCTACTAGAGCTTGCTGGATTATTCTGGCACTTTGTTGACCTTGTTTGGATCTTAGTTTTTACTTTTATCTACTTACTATAATATGAATAAATTAAGACTAATTACTTTTCTATTCCTAATTACCTTTATTGAAAGCGCTCAGGCCTGTCCTGGGTGTGCGGGTTCAATGGGAAATCCTAAAGATAAGTACTTAGTCTATATTCTTTCTGTATTTATTATACTTTGTTACATTCCTTTCTATTATTTATATAAGACGATTATTAAGTATAGAAACTTCAATGAAATAATTGATAATGTTAAAGAAACAGAATAACACTACTGCCTATTCGGTAATTGGTCTTGTTAGTTTTATTACAATATCATTTCTTGTTTGGTTAATTTACTTTAAGACACCACATACTGTGACTAGTGATTGGGTGACTCATCTTCCTGCAACAAATGCACTTTTAAATTCCATTTCTTTTATTTTCTTATGTTGTGGATATTATTTTATAAAGAAGGGGCAAAAGTCTCTTCATATAAAATGTATGATTTCTGCAACAGTGTCTTCTTTTTTATTTGTTGTTAGTTATATTACGTACCATCACTTTCATGGGGATACTAAATTCCTTGCAACTGGAAGTATAAAGTATATCTACTTTACTATTTTAATTTCTCATATCATTTTATCTGTACCGCTTGTTCCCTTAGTTCTAGCAACTCTTTGGAATGCTTATAAAGAAAACTATGTAGCTCATAAGAAGTTAGCTCGCTTAACTTTTCCTATCTGGGTCTATATATCAGTGACTGGTGTATTGATTTATCTAATCTTGAACAACTTTAATGTTTAGTTGAAAATTCATAATTAAAAATATAGAAGATGGACTTAGCTAAAAGGTCTATTTATGAAGATTATAATATTATTCACAATCTCACTTCTTATGTGTGGCGCTTCCTCTGCAGAGTATAAAATCTTTGATGAAAAGAAGGACTCAGTCTGGACACCCTATACTTATGTCATCAATGGAACCTTTGATGTTATTCAAAATCCTTATTGGTTTTCTCAGGATGATTTCTCTGAAAAGATGACTGAAGTTTGGAGAAGAGTTAAAAATCCAGATAAAAGTATTCGAAGAGATGGTGGCTACAAGAAGCTCTTTAAAGATGAGTTTTTAACATCAAGAGTGGCCCCTAATTTAGCTCTTCACTTTATTGGAGGCTCATACGACACTTTGAAGTTAAGGGAGTATTTTGAGCACCATGGTTATCCTATGCCAGGTCTGTGGTCTTTCTTATTTACGTATGCTGCCCACATGGGAAATGAAGCGCTAGAGACAAGTTATCATGATATTTCCAGTCATGATCATATTGCTGACTTATATGTATTTGATTTGGCCGCATTTTTTGTCTCTTACAACGAAACTTATATGAACTTTCTCTTAGATGATATGGGAGTGAAGTCTTGGAATTTTCAACCTGTTTGGTCTTTAAAGTCTGATAATTTCTTTAACACTGGCTTAAATTATATCGCTAGGCCAAAGGTTCTTCAGTTTCATGAGAATAAGTTAAGGCCTTTCATATATTTTGGAATGCAAAATATTGCAGGGATTAGTTATCAATACCTAGAAGATAGAGTTATATCTTTTGGTGGAGGAATGTCTTTAACTGACCCTCTTGAGCAGAAAGGAAGATTTGTTGTTTCTTTATTTCATGAAACAAATGGTGAGTTAGATGGCTCATTATTTATAAATGGGAGTGAGGATATGAGTTGGAGACTAAATCTTTACCCAAATCTTCTTAAATATAAAGAAATTGACCCAGGCTTTATTATTGGAAATAAGCGTGGGGGCGGAGTTAGTCTTGGTTTAAGCGTGAATATGCCATTTGGACTAGGTACTGATCAATTGTAATTATATCTTAAATCGATCTAGAGTATATTCACTACTGTCATGGTAGATTGCAAATCCAAAACGAAGTCTATTCTTTCTTGAATCGGTTAATATACCATTGCTCTCTAAGCTCTTTCTTATGGAGTCGGCTATTTCAGTGCTTTCTAAATCGAATGTCAAAAAATGTCCGTGATGATCAATCTTATTCATTAAGAGATTTTCTCTGTTAAGTTGTGGATGATTAAGCTTATCGATAAGTTCTAAAAAGCTCTTTTGACAACTCTGTACGTGTTTGTGAATAAGTGATGAATTTATATTTTCACTTTTAAAAAGCTCCAATACTGAGACTAGACGATAGAGTGAAGTATAATCAAGAGTAGAGCCAGCAAATCGCATCCCATCTC
>NZ_JBFGYP010000072.1:0-14412 GCF_041587335.1 Halobacteriovorax sp. | reverse complement strand
GATTAAATCTTGGATTGCAGTTAAAGATGGACAAGATGTAGGTCGTATTCAGGCCATAATAAATAATAAACACAATGAATTCCATGGTGAAAACATTGGATTCTATGGTTTTTTTGAAGCAGTAGAAGATACTGAAGTCTTTAAGGAACTATTTACTGTTGCTGAAGAGTATTTAAAATCAGAGGGAAAAACAGAAATGCGAGGCCCTGCGAATCCTTCAACAAATTACGCAGTGGGGACACTAATCAAAGGTTTTGATGATGATCCTCAAGTGATGATGACTTACAACAATCCTTATCACAAGGTTCTCACTGAATCGCTAGGTTATAAAAAGTCTAAAGACTTACTCGCCTATCAGCTTGATCTAAATTTCCAAATGCCAGAAGTGATAGAAAAAATTTCGGCCAGAGCAGAAAAGTCTAATAAAATTACTTACAGAAAAGTAAATATGAAAGATTGGAAGAATGAAACAGATATCCTCTGGGACATTTACAATGATGCTTGGGAGAAGAACTGGGGATTTATCCCAATGCTTAAAGAAGAGTGGGAACACACTTGTAAAGATATGAAATCAATCGTGGACCCTAACCTACTTCTTATCTGTGAAGTGGCGGGAAAACCAGCTGGTTTTATCCTAGCACTACCAGATATTAATCAGGCCTTTAAGCAAATACCAAACGGTAAATTACTACCATTTGGTATTTTAAAATTATTAAATGCCAAGAAATACATGACTCGAATGAGAGTCCTCACAATGGGTGTAAAGAGTAACTATAGAAAGCTTGGGCTTGAATCAATTCTCTACACTAAGACTAAGCAACTTGGACTAGATGCTGGCTACAATGAAGTTGAGATGAGTTGGATACTTGAAGACAACCTCAATATGAATAAGCCACTTTTAAGAATGGGGGCCAAGCCTTACAAAACTTATAGAATCTTTTCAAAGAACTTATAATGAATATTCTAATTACTGGTGCAACAGGATTTGTCGGCTCTCACCTATGTGAGTTACTTACAGAAAAAGGACACAATGTTTTTGGTCTTGTAAGAAACACTACTAAGGCCAAGGAGTTCAATGTTCCTGGTACATATATTACAGGTTCACTCTCTTCAACAGAGCCAAATTCATGGATAGACCAACTTCCAGAGAAACTAGATGCGGTTATTCATACTGCAGGAATTGTTCACTCTATGAAGAAACAAGACTTCTATTCAGTGAATGCTTTAGCGACACAGAGATTAATTTTAGATTTAAGAGAAAATTACCAAGACCTTAAGTTCACACTAATCTCTTCTCTAGCAGGAGCAGGACCTTCAGAAAGAGGACATAAGAAGTCTGAAGAAGATATTCCTGAACCAGTAAGTGATTATGGGCGCTCAAAGAAGTTAGCAGAAAGGTTTACCAAAGAACTATCACCAAGCACTTGGAGTGTTGCGATAGTGAGACCTCCAATGGTCATAGGGCCTCGAGATCCAGCTGTATTAGATATTTTTAAAATGGTTAATAGCTCATTCATAGTGACAGCAGGATTAGATGGCGCAAATAATGAATATAGCTTTGTATGTGTCTACGACTTAATTGAAACGATAACTAAAACACTAGAAAATGATTTTGAATTACCTGAAATCTTCTTTAGCTCTCACCCTAGTGTTATTACAACTGGTCAGCTTTATAATGAAATCAAAAAGCAGGCAAATAAGAAATTCTTATTCAACTTAAGGATTCCTTCTCCTATTATAAGAATGATTGCATTTCAGATAGGTTTTCTTTCTAAGTTTATGAATATTGATATTAGACTAACGCCTGATAAAGTAAATGAACTGCTCCCAAAGGCCTGGACTTGTAAGTCTGGAAAGTCGACATCTCTACTGTCCCAGCAATATAACTGGAACCTTGAGAGAACTATTTCAGGAACATTTGAAGATTATAAAAAAAGAAATTGGCTATAACTTTTTAAAAGTTCCAAACCACACCAGGTCCATAGGCACCATCGTGCCTAATCAATGATAAAGTTGCATCGTGCTCAAATGCCCATTTATAAAATGGGTGGTTATTCTTATACTTTGCCACTTTCCTAACGCCTTCTGACGCAAATGCCATTAAGAAGAATGAGCCCACTACATCTGAAGTGTAGTGACGTGCAGAGCGAACTCTTTGTTTTGCGGCCCAGACAGAGAGAATAGCTGGTGCTACTGCCCAGTATGGCCCATAGAATTGTAATGTTTTAAAGAACAGTCCATAGAATGGAATAACATGGCCCGAAGGAAAAGATGAGTTACCTCTAAAGCCAGTTTCCCAAGAACTTAAATTTTCCCTATCTGGTCTTTCATGTATTTGAACAAAGCTCAATACTCCTGACTCAATTAAGGCCAAGTACATTGAAGAAGCGTACTCCATTGCAAATTGAACAGCTTTCTCATTGCCGTACTTTCTCCCATAGGTATAAAAACCAGCATGTACAACTGGAAAACTAAGAACAACTCCAAAGTCTCCAGCAAGTCTTATATGTCTTGGTGCTTTCCCCTTAGTTCTAGCACTTTCCAAATTGTCCTGATCTTTTTCAAAGGCATACCAAGTTACAGGAGCTGCTGCTCCTAGATAGTATAAGTTACTCTTAGTTTTAAATTGCTCTACAGAGCCTTCTACTAACCAGTTAACTGAAGTTCTCAAATCCTTCCAGAAAGATTCACCTATTTCGGCCTGAGTTGAGAAGTTGAAAAATAGGGCCAGGAGGAATACATTTAAAGTTGGTATCTTAAACATCTCTTAATGTTCCTCTTCTTTAGGACCTGTCATAGTTCTAAAAATGATATCCCATAGTGGAGAGCTTACTCCATACTTCGCTTTTTCATGTCTAAAGTGATGTTGTAGATGAAACTTTTTCAGGTATCTACCAATCTTCCCTGTCATCTTAAAGTGGTGAGTTGCGTAGTGAATATAATCATAACAAAGGTATCCGATAACAAATGAGGACATAAAGACCTCTAAATACCTTCCTGGAACGAATAGTGAAAAGAAACCATACAATAGCGCCATTATAATTATCGCAGGTACAGGAGGCATTACAAGCCTTGTAGGGTCATTGGGGTCATCATGATGAAGACCATGAAAAAGGAATACAAATCTCTTCCCTAAAGGTCCCTTTGCAGGAAAGTGAAACATGTAGCGATGAAGAATGTATTCAGTAAATGTCCAAACGAGTAATCCGATAGCATACCAAGAAATCATTTCTACAAGAGATAGACTATAAGTGGCCTGTCCATTTATCCCCCAGTAAATAGCTACTGGCATCCACAATAGAAGTGGAATAATTGGATGAACATGTGTACATGCTTCAAGTATAGGATTTTTGAAAATTCTTATTGAATTATAGCTTTTCATAGCGGGCCTTAAAAATTGGAATATGTATATTTTAATTGCCAGAAAATATAGAGCTTGTAAATCTGTTGCTTCTTTGAAATGACTTTGTTCAACAAATACTAAAAACTGGATACAAATAGTGAAAATTTTTCTTACCTTATGTCTTTTATTAAACACAATTATTACGCAAGCAGTCATAAGAAAAGAAGACATTCCAGCTCTTGAGTCTGGAAAGCAGATACTTTACAAAGAGAATGTGGAGTCAGGCCCATGGCCAAAGATTCATATCTATCAATTAATCGACGCAACACCTCTAGAGTCACTAGCAATATTTTTGGCGCTCGATCATCAAAAGAACTACCTACCAAATGTAATTGCCTCCACTCCAATTGAACATAAGACTCCTACTGAAGTTTATACAAAATATGAGATGGAGCTACCGTGGCCACTATCAAATTCGCACTACACACATGCCAGTGACTTTAAGAGAGTCTCAGAATCGGAATATTCAGCAAAGTGGTGGATGATTACTTCAGAGAGTGCAGAGGCCGTTACAGGTAGTGCTGAGTTTAAACTATACAACGGAAAAACTCTGATGGCATATCACAGCCTAGTAAAACCTAAATCTATGCTTGCTAGCCTTGTAAAGGGAACAATGATTGAGGATACACTCACATCCATTGAAGCTGTAAGAGTAGAAACACAAAGAGTTAAACAAAGTGATAAAAAGTTACTAGAGAAATATAAAAAAATAATAAATGACGGGCTCAAAGGGATCAATTCTTACCAAGAAATCATACAAAGTCTTTCATCTAAGAAATAAATTAACCCGAGTATTTTTAACCAATAATAAACAGAAAAAATGGTATGTTTTTAATAACGAACACTTACCAAGATTTGGAAAAATTCGTAAAAATAAAAAACGAAAAGAATGAAGTTTTTCCTTTTAAAAAATAGTGGCCGAGGTTAGAATAAATATCAAGCAGAGACAAAAAAAATAATGAGCACTATAAGTCGACGATGGCAACAGGATGATCTGCAATCGTCGATTTTTTTTGCCCACTTTTCACGAAACAAATTCTTTTAAATCCTTCGAAAGCACTTCTAATTCAGCCTCTAGACTAGATAGGAGTTCTTTAGCACGATCAGTATCAATTGTTCCACTCTTTCCCATCTGCTCTAATTCAGAAGAATACTCTACACATTTTTCAGCAAAGAAATTCCCCACAGCACCTTTAAAAGTATGTGCATATAAACGTAAATCAGAGCTCTCATTAGAGTCTATTGCGACCTTAATTGGGGCAATCATACCAGGAGCTTCTTGAATAAAAAGAGTCACTAATTCTTCAAGGATTTCTTTATCATCACCGAAGTTTTCATTTAATAAATCTTGATTAAAACTAGACATATTCCACCTAAATTAAATTTTACTAATTTATCGGAATAATGATTTTTTTCTTGAAATTTATGGCCACATTTCTGTGGCCATAGAGATTATATGAATTTAACTACACAGTAGTTCTTCTTACCTTTTCTGAGCACAAGAGCTGTCTCACTAGCAAGATCAGATTTTGAAAGAGTCTGGTCAGCTCCCTCAATGGCGATATTATTTATATAAATACCTTTTTGATCAACTGCTCTTCTCACCTCTTTTTTACTTTTAAATAGTGGTGTCTCCGAAAGCATTTCTATAACGCTACCATCGTTTAAAAGCTCACTTGAAAGCTCTACTGAAGGCGTATCTTCAAAAATTGAAGCAACATCAGCATCTGATACGTTTTCAATCTTCTCACCAAAGAAGAACTTCGTCGCTCTAAGCGCTGAGTCTAGTCCCTCTTGTCCATGAACAAGTTTTGTTACGTTCTCAGCTAGTGCTTTTTGAGCAAGTCTTAGATGTGGTTCTGCTTCAGTCTTAGACTTAAGCTCTGCAATCTCCTCAAGAGTTAGAAATGTATAATACTTAAGTAGTGCATCTACAATTGCGTCGTCTTGATTCAATAGAAATTGATACATTTTGTAAGGAGAAGTCATTGAAGCTGATAAGAAGACAGCATTTCCAGCAGACTTACCAAATTTATTTCCATTTTGATCAGTAACAAGTGGCATAGTCATGCAATACACTTGGTTTTGATTCATTTTTCTCGTTAAATCTGTTCCTGCAGTCATATTTCCCCATTGATCAGAACCACCAATTTGAAGAGATACATCATGCTTCTTATTTAAAGTAACGTAATCATATGCTTGAAGAACCTGATAAGAAAACTCTGTTAAAGAGATCCCCGCATCACTTTCGATTCTAGACTTAACAGAATCCTTATTAAGCATTTCATTTACTCTAAATCTTTTACCAATTGTTCTTAGAAATTCTAAAAAACCTAGACCTGACCACCAATCAGCATTATTAACTAATACAGCAGAGTTCTCTCCACCTTCAAAGCTAACGAATTGGGCCAATTGATTTTTAATCGCCTCAATATTTTCATTTAGAGTATCCATATCTAATAAGTTTCTTTCCTCACTCTTACCAGATGGATCACCAATCATTCCTGTGGCACCACCAACAAGCATATATGGTTTATGACCTGCTTTTTGAAAACGCATACAAGTTACAATTGTAAAAAGGTTTCCTAATTGAAGAGACTTTGCTGTTGGATCATAGCCACAGTAAAAAGACATCCCGCCCTCGTTAAACTTTTTTTCAAGTTCCTCTTCATGAGAAAGAGCATCGATAACTCCACGTGCTTTTAATTCGTCAAAAAACTTCATTCTACTTCAACCTTTCTTTTACAATTGCAATTGGTGTTAGGGCCACTACAGTTTTTAAATCTGGTCCGTGAGCTCGTCCTGTAAGACATACTCTCATTCCCATAAATAATGGCTTTCCTTTAATCTTTAATTCTTTCTTTAAGTAGTTCATCCACTCTCCAACTTGATCTTCAGTAATAAAGTCACTTGATAGTGCGTCTACTTGAGTTTTTAAATACTCTTTAACTTGTGGAGTCGTCTCCCAAGCGATGGCCTCGTTATACTGGTCATCTTCATCTGCACCTGCATCAAAGAAGATTGGCATAAATTCTTTAATGTCACTAAAGAGTTGAACCTTCTCTTTCATAAGAGCAGCAAACTTCTCTTTCCACTCAGGTGTTTGTTTAGAGAAATCACTATCAGCTCCAAGAGTTGTTTCAAAGCCTTCAGATATTTCTTTATCACTTAGTTTTCTAAGCCATTGCTCATTGAAGAAGTTTAGCTTCTTAATGTCATACATTGCTGATGCTTTAGAAAATCTTGTGTAGTCAAAAACTTCACCAAGCTCTAAGACATCAAAAATATCCGTCTCATCAGGGTGAGACCAACCAAGTAAAGTTAAGTAATTATTTATAGCTTTAGGTAGGTAGCCCATTTCTTTATATTGAGTTACAGAAGTAGCACCGTGACGCTTAGAAAGCTTTTGTCTATCTTCACCACATAGTAAAGATACGTGAGCAAACTCAGGAGGTGTTGCCTCTAGTGCTTCATAAATCTGAAGTTGGCGACAAGTATTATTTAAATGCTCTTCTGCTCTAAATACATGAGTCATTCCCATTTGATGATCATCTACAACACAGCAGAAATTATAAACAGGCATTCCATTTGAACGGATGATAACAAAGTCTCCAACCATATCTTCAGGAAAAGTAACTTCTCCTCTAACTAGGTCAGTGAATGTCCATTTCTTACCTGGATTTTTAAAACGAATAACATGCTCTTCACCAGCGTCAACTCTCTTCTTAGCTTCAGCAGGATCTAAGTCTCTATACTTTCCATGGTAAGCATGTGGGGCTTTCTTTTCTTCATTTGCTTTTTCAGTTAGTGTCTCTAACTCTTCACTCGTTAGAAAACAAGGATAAGCTAGGCCTCGTCCTACAAAGTCCCAAGCGATGTCTTTATAGATCTGCATTCTTTCAGACTGTCTGTATGGTCCAAAATCTCCACCTTTATCAGGTCCTTCGTCGTGCTCAATCCCTAGCCATAGAAGATCAGCAATTTGGGCCTCTTCAAACTCTCTTTTAGATCTCTCTAAGTCAGTGTCTTCAACTCTTAGAATATATTTTCCACCCTTCGCTTTTGCAAAGAGGTAACTATATAGTGCTGTTCTAGCGCCACCAATATGGAGGTATCCTGTTGGTGATGGAGCAAACCTTACTCTTACTGTCATAACTTATTTCCTTTTTAGTTTTCTTTATTTTCTTCTTCTATTTTTGCCCAAGTATCTTTAAGAGTAATAATTCTATTGAATACTTTCTGTTCAGCAGTTGAATCTTTATCAACGACAAAGTAGCCCTGTCTTTCAAACTGATACCTTTCTTCTACTTTTGCAGTTTTTAAACTTCTTTCAACATATGTTTTTATAACTTTAAGAGAGTCAGGGTTTATACTTTCAATGAAAGACTTGTCTTTATTGCTCATAGGGTTTGGAACTGTAAATAGTCGATCGTACAACCTACACTCTATTTCTAAATTTTCAGAGGCAGAAACCCAATTGATAATTCCTTTTACTTTCTTCATTCCCTCGGGAGTGACGCCAGCAAAAGTATCTTTATGGTAAGTACATCTAAGTTCTACAATTTCACCACTATCATCTTTAATAACTTCGTCACAAGTAATCACATAAGCAAACTTAAGCCTTACTGATCCACCTGTTTTTAGTCTAAAGAATTTTCTATTTGCTTCTTCTTTAAAGTCATCACGCTCAATATAAAGCTCTTTTGTGAATGGAACTTTACGAGTTCCATAAGCTTCATCTTGCGGATGGTAAGCGCACTCAATTTCTTGAACGCCTTCATCCCAATTTGTAATAACAACTTTAAGTGGATCTAGTACACCAAAAACTCTTGGAGTCACTGGTCCTAAGCTATCTCTTACATTTGTCTCTAAAGTAGACATTGCAATTGTTCCATCTTTCTTCGTTACACCAATTTGTTCACAGAAGTTTCTTAAGCTCTCTGGTAGATAACCACGTCTTCTCATTCCTGAGATTGTCGGCATCCTAGGATCATCCCAACCAAGAACATGATTTTCATCGACTAATTGCTTAAGATATCTCTTAGACATAATTGTGTACTCAAGGTTTAGTCTTGAGAATTCAATTTGCTGAGGATGAGACTCTGTTCCAAGAGTTTCTAAAACCCAATTATATAGTGGTCTTCTATCTTCAAACTCAAGAGTACAGATAGAGTGAGTAATGTCTTCTATTGAATCTTCGATACAATGAGCGAAGTCATAGATTGGATAGATATTCCACTTATCACCAGTCTTTGGATGATGAGCTTTTTTAATTCTATAAATAATAGGATCTCTAAGATTGATATTTGGAGAGCTCATATCTATCTTTAAGCGAAGAACCATCTTTCCTTGCTCAATCTCTCCATTTTTCATTTTTTCAAAAAGACCTAAGCTTTCAGCAGAGTCTCTATTTCTAAAAGGACTATCTTTTCCAGGTTCTGTCAGAGATCCTCTGTACTCTCTTGCCTCTTCAGGTGAGAGTTCACAAATATAGGCCTTATCCATTTTAATTAACTTGATAGCGTATTCATACATTTTATCGAAGTAGTCAGATGCGTAGAAAAGATTTTCTCCCCAATCATATCCAAGCCACTTTACGTCTTCCTGAATGGAGTCAATATATTCAATATCTTCTTTTTCAGGGTTAGTATCATCAAATCTTAAGTGACACTCAGCTTTAACACTGTCACTAGCGTATGACTTTGCAAGTCCAAAGTTTAAGCAGATAGATTTCGCATGACCAATATGTAGATAACCATTTGGCTCAGGAGGAAATCTAGTAATTACTCTAGCTCCATTTTTTCCCGACTCGAGATCTTTTTCAATAATACTTCTTATGAAGTTAGTTTTGACCACTTCAGTGTTTTCTTCGGCCATTTCAGTCACCTTCTTATAAAATTTTTTAAGTACCGATTATAACTAATAAACATAGAAGTGTCAGTCTACTTTTGATCTGTTTATAGCTAAAGATGCTAGAATTAATGGGTGTTTCAAAGAAATACAGTGAGAATGGATCGAGACATCTCAGTCTAAGTAAAAAATAAAGTTGTAAGACTCTTCACATAGGGACAAATCTTCCTACGCCGCACGTCAGCAGGAGGGCTTTACTAAAGTTTTTAATGAATAGTTAGTCTAGATATTCTGAAGTGAGAATACAAATGGTTGATGATTTTGAGACTTTACGGCCTTCCCATCAACTAGTGCTGGAGAGAACTTCCATTGCATTGCAGTTTTTTTGGCAGCCTCATCAAGAACTTTAAAACCGGAACTTTTTAAAACGCTCACCTCGTAAGGATGACCAAGTTCATTAATAAGAATTTTTACAACAACACTTCCTTCAATACCTCTTTTAATGGCCATTCTTGGATAGCGAGGCTTAGGAGCATGCATACTTTCTTTATTAACCTTTGTTTTCATGATTGCGGCCTGAGGCTTAGTCACCTCTTGCTCAATAACAACTTCTTTCTTTGCCACTAACTTCTTAGACTTCTTTACTAGCTTTTTTTTCTGAATTGGCTTCTTAGTAACTCTTTTAAGCATATTTAATTTAAGCTTTGCTTCTGAGTTAGAGATTGAAACTTCGGATTGTACAGTGACTGGAGCGGACTTAGCGTTAAATAATACAAGAGCATGCATCGCTAAAGCAAAGCCGAGGCTTATTTGAAACGATTTATCTCTAGTTATGCTAAACACTAATTCTCCTATAATAATGCGATGAGAAAGTTATATAAAAAATCTGATTGATTAACAATTTAAAAATTTTACACTCAATCCTTAAGTTTGACCAGTCAAACGAGAGCTTAAGCAATAGATTTTAATCAGTGTTAGTCATAGAAAAGTCTAACGCTCTTTTAAAATCAATAATTTCGCTCTTTTTCTTATTTTTAATATTGTAAGAAAAATTATTTAGAAATAGGTTATCAGTTGCAACCCAAGAGCTTTTTCTAAATTTCTCCCCAGAGAGTAATTCAAAATCTAATACGTAGTAAGTACTTACTATCCCTTTATAGTTACCCTTTTTAGAGCTTACCTTTGAGGCACTTTTACAATGATTAATACTGCTACACAGCTCTTCAGGAGAGGTAGAAGTAGCAATTCTCTTTCTAAAAGTATTAGTCAATTTCCTAAGGGAGTAAGTTTTAAGGGTGGTTTCATTTACGCCAAAAGTACTTGGGCACTGTCGACTATTTCTTTGGCTTGAACGCTCAGTCTTTGTAATTGTCAATTCGATTGAGTCACCGGGTATATCAAGAGAGCTGATATACACTCTAGTTCGAATGAAGTAGCTACACTTTCTTTTAGTAGAAATACTGATAACTTTTGGAACTTCATACTCAACAAAGTTTCCAACCTCGATGCTTTTATCATAGCTAGAGCGTTCAACTAGCTTAACCACTTCTTCAGTGTTCAAATTGCCGACTACTGGAGCGGGTTGAATTTCATTCTTAGTGCCACACCCACTTAAAAACATAAGTGTGATAATCAATGAAAATATTCTCATACGCGTCTCTCATTGCTGCTAGGCGTTTGCCTATTTTAGAAATTAACGCATCCTAGCAGTTCATTTATTAAAATGTAAGAGATACTAAACAAAAAGAAGTGTTACCGTGAATACAGATACTTAGATGAGGAAAAAGTTACAATACTCACTATAAAAGTGAGTATTGCACTTAATAAATTACTTTACTGAAACAAGCTCTACATCAAATAATAGAGTTGAGTTTGGTGGAATAACTGGAGGAGATCCAGCTTCACCGTAAGCTAGGTTAGCAGGAATAAATAGTTGCCACTTAGAACCTTCACTCATTAATTGAAGTGCTTCTGTCCAACCTGGAATAACACCATTTACTGGGAAGTCTATTGTTTGACCTCTTTGATAAGAAGAATCAAATACGCTTCCATTAATCAGCTTACCTTCGTAGTGAGCTTCTACAGTGTCAGTGTTTGAAGGAGTTTTACCACTACCTTCAGTTAAAACACGGTACTGAAGACCACTCTCAAGAGTTTTGATTCCTTCTTCTTTTGCATTATTTGCTAAGAATTCAGATCCCTCTTTAAGATTTAAAGTAGCTTCTTTTTCCATTTTTTCTGCTTGTTTACTTTGCATGTAAGCTTGAAAGCTCTGCATAGTTTCTTGCATTTCTGGTCCAGTAAGCTCAGATGGCTCACCGTTGAATGCTTTCTCAAAAGACTTGAAGAAGGCCTCTAATTCTACAGTTATTCCCTGCTCCTTAAAGTCACTTCCTATTTGTTGACCCAGCACGTAGCTGACTTTATTCCAATCAACGCTCATAAATACTCCCTATTTTTTTAAAGGGGCATCATAGGATATGAGCGCTCTATTGTCTAATCTATCGTTTTATTTAAAAATTCTTTAACTCTTCGCATATCTTCAGCGTAAGGAACTGCATTATTGATAACTTCTTTCGCCCACTCGCGTTGCTCAGGAGTCGAGCTAGCACTCTCTAAAGTCTGCTTGGCCTTATTTTCTTTTGCTATTCGTGCCTCACGCTTTTTATCGTAGTCTACAATCTTCTTTCCCTCTTTAATTGGTTGATCATAAGACATTCCACCAACTGGTCTTGCAGAAGGAGTCTGAGGCATAAAAAGGTAATCTACTCTTTTAACGCCAAGCTTTCTATTCTTTCTCTTAGACGAAAATTGCTTTACGTAAGCGTTGAATGCTGGACGAGGAATATAGTGTTCAGGATCCTCTCTTAAAGCGTAGCTAACAGTTCTAATTGTATTTAAAGTTCCCTCTGTACCTGCATGACGTGCACCAATACCAAGTGGATTTACTAGAGCTAAATTTTGAATATCTAAAAGAGAGTTAAAAAAGTTCTTATGTGCTCCCTTAATTCCAACTTTAGCAAGAGCATCATTAGAAGTTGTCGTGCAGTTGTAGCCGGGAGTTATTTCTAAACCTTTAAGTGTTCTAGCTTTGTGATTTTCGACTTCAAGATAATCTCTTATATACTTGAGCTTATCTTTTGAAACTCCGTATACAAATAAAGTAAAGGTTGGTCTATAGTTTTGTTGTCCTTGAATAAAGTGTCCAAAGTAGCTAACTAAATCAGTGTTACCAGCTAATACTTCCTTTGGGCCCTCAAAATAGAAATTAGAAACCTCACCTTTTATAGACATATCATCTTGAACTATACCATTTCCAACAGTGAAGTGACCACCAGCAGCTCCAGGAGCATCGCCCTGCCTACCACTGAAAGTTATTATTAAAACAGACTCTCCAGGATATACTTCCTTCTTAGATTCAAAAAGTGATGCTCTATAAGGCTTTGTTGATTGAGAATTAATATTCTTTGCCATATCTTCAATAATGAATTCTTCAGGGTTTGATTTGAACCCTTGAGGTACATCAAATTCAGATTGAGAATCAGCAGATAGTAAGTCATTTTGTACAATTGCATTCATAACAAAATAATTTTCGTCGTAACTACCTTGGGCAACAATACTTTTTCCAACAAAAGACGCTTTAGACTTATCATCAAAACTTATATTATAAATCTTCTTAGTTCTTCCAAACTTAACTTTCTGATCATTAATATACAGTTCACCATCTTCACTTCTTTTAAGTGTTCCTACAAGTTCACTATTACCAGCAACAATAACTGGCGCTTCAGAAGTAACAACTTTATTGGAAGTGATATCTCCACTAAACTCAAAAACATAATTTGGTGAATTTAAAATTTTTTCATCAAGAGTAAACTCAAATTCTTTGCTTATCTCAACGACTCTAGTTTTATCTTTAGACGCTAAAAGTATTTCATTAGAGGATTTAGATAGTGTCCCTCTAATCGTTCCCATTTCTGCAAAAGTAGATGAAATAGTTATAAGTAAGAGTAAAAATATCTTCATTTAATCTCCAGTAATTGCTCATTAAGTAGTAATTATCAGGTATTATTGGATTACTAAGTTATTGATAATCTTTTATACTAGTCGTATAAATAATAAACAAAGAAAAACCGTTGACTCTGTAATAATGAAGTACTTTATGAACTTTTTTAAGCTACCATTTCGATCATTTTTTACACTCGCCGCCCTAAGCGCAATTTTAGTGCCAATGTACTTTGTAGGAATCATCGTTAATGGTTACTTTTTGAGTGAAAACTTAATGTTGGTTAACTACTGGCATGCTAATGAGATGATTTTTGGGTTCACTACTGCGCTTCTTTCTGGATTTATACTTACGGCCGCTCCTAAGTGGGCAAAGAAATCTCCAGTTACCCCCATATGGATTATCACACTGACACTTTTATGGTTATTAACAAGAGCACTCTTCATATATCAGTACTCAGTTAGCACTCTATATATTTCTTCAATAAGTATAATCATATTACTAATGCTCAAAGTATTTATAACGTTGAAGGGAAACAAGAATGTTTTTGTAATTTTGTCACTTCTGACTATTTTTCTCGCATGTCAGGTAAGCTTTATCCATGCAGCAATAAACGAATTAGACATGGTTATTGAGAGCACATATACTGCCGCTTCATTTGTTATCTCTTCGTTTTTGATTATTTTTTCAGGTAAGTTAATCCCTTTCTTTGTAAATTCAAAATTAAATACAAGTCTTAATCAGAATATGAAATTTGACCTGTCTATAGTTCTGACTTCCTTAATCATGACTTTAGCGACAATAGGATCTTTAAGCATTATTACTTCTATAACTTCATTAGCTTGCTTTATATTACTTAGTATCAGAATGAAGAGGCTTTATGTAAAAGAAATAACTTCAATTCCTATGTTATGGATTCTATATATAGGCCATATTTGGCTTAATATATACTTTCTACTAGCATCGCTAGGCTCATTTATAGATTTATTAGATCAAGGTAGAGCTATCTTTCACGGCCTTTACGTCGGGGCCCTAGGGACATTTGCCATAGGGATGATGACGAGAGTTTCTCTTGGACATTCAGGACTGCAGATGAAAGCGACTAAGATGATAAAGCTCTCGTTTTATTCAATGACTCTAGGGTCAGTATTACGTG
>NZ_JBFGYP010000071.1:0-15508 GCF_041587335.1 Halobacteriovorax sp. | reverse complement strand
TATGCAAAAGTTGAAGCTAAAGCAGGACTTTGGTTTGATTACACAAAAGGTGAGCACTTCTTTGGTACTTTTGGTCTTTACGGTCTAGGAAGACTAGATATTAAGAAGAGCGTTGACGGGGTTCTACTACTTGGTGGTGGTGGTAATATTGATACTGCTGAAAATACACTTATCAATGCAGCTGTTGATTACAGATTTGGATATAAGAATTCTAACTACTCTGCATTTGCTGCAGTTGAGGAAGTTAAGCTTGCAGAGATTTCTTCTGAAGATGAAGGGACTCCTTCTTTTGGAAATAGTGCCCTTATAAGACTTCACGCTCAAGCAGATTACATGCCAAGCTTTTTCAAGCTTTCTCCTTATGCAGGTACTCACATGAGAAGTGGATACAGTGCTGTTGATGGATTATACCTTGGAGCTAACTGGGGAATGCACACTTGGGAAGAGAGAATTGCTCTTAACTTAAGAACTCAAGTTGATGTAGAACACTTCACTCTAGGTGTACAAGCTAAATTATGGCTTCTACAACTTGACCTTGAAGGAAAATTTGCTGTGAAAGATAAGGTTGATGACATCAAAGTATCTAATTACTACTCTGCAAATTTCAGATTATTCTTCTAATTTAACACTTTATTGGCCCCTTTTCTTGGGGCCAATCTTTTTTTACCCCTAAATATCTAATATTAAAGACAATTTTAAATATGTAATTAATTTAAAGGTGATGACTTTAAGTAACTCCTTTGTTAAAAATCGAAGACTTATAATTTATTGAAGGAAGACAGAACGATGGCCAATTTTGAAGACTTGTTAAAAAACACTGATTTACTAAAATTTATTGAAGATCAAGGCTTCAAATCTCCAACTCCTGTCCAAGTGAAAGGAATACCTCTTCTTGCTAACGAAGAATCTATTTCACTTTTAGGTAAAACAGGAACTGGGAAAACTCTTTCTTACGCTCTTCCAATCGTTCAGTATTTAAAAGAAAATGAAGACAGAAGCGTAGAGCCAATCCCTGGAGCTCCAAAAGCTGTAATCATACTTCCTACTAAAGAGTTAACATCCCAAGTTTACCAAGTATTCAAAGATATCTCTCACTTTGCAAAGTTGAGAGTAAGACAATTACTAGGTGGTGAAAAAGGTCAAAAGAGTAGAGACCTTGGAACTTCTGCAATGGATATATTAATCACGGGACCTGGTCGTCTAGCGCAAATGCTAGAGAAGAAAGAGTTATCTCTAAGTGAAGTAAAATACTTTATTCTAGACGAAGCTGATACTCTTTTAGATATGGGATTTTTCAAAGATATTCAAAAGCTTTGGGGATACTGTGAGTGGGATGGTTGTACTGTAGGTTTAATTTCAGCAACTATGCCTAATGATTTTGATAAATTTAAAGAAGAAGTTTTCAGTAAAGTCGATTTCAAGATGCTTGAAGTTGGTGGAAACTCAATAAAGCAAGATATTGAAACTTTCAATATTGACCTTGGTCAAAAAGAAAAGAATCAAATGACTGAGCTATTTATTGATAAGCAAGCTAACGGTAGTGGAATGATTTTCTGTAATAGAAAGGAAACAACAACTGAACTCTATGACTTCTTAAAAGAAAAATATCCAAGTAAGAGATTCTTTATTCTAAATGGAGAAATGGAAGCAAAAGATAGAAATGCTTCGATGAAAAAATTTAGAGATAAAGGCGGTATCATGGTTTGTACTGATATTGCTGCTCGTGGAATTGATATCCCTTCTTTAAATTGGGTTTTAAATTATGATCTACCATTTGAAGCTGTATTCTACATTCACAGAAGTGGTCGTGTAGGTCGTGGTGGAAGAAAAGGTAATGTTTATAACTTTGTTACTTCTAGAGATTTAAACTTAATTGGAAGAATTAATGAATCGATTAAGGAACAATCTCTATTAAAGCTAACTACTATCAATACTAAGATGCAAAGAGAGCTTACTAAGAAGAAGGTGGCAAGGTCTAATGCTAGTAAAGAGCCTGTTAAAAAGGTTGCTAAGAAAAGACCACAAGTTGGCGGGAGACATTCTCCTCGTTACAAAAAGAACAAATAATTCACCATTTCTTGTTTTTGCCATATTAGTATATAATTATAATATGGCAAAAATAATACTTCTTACAATTCTACTTTCACTCTCAGCATGCTCCGAAAATAATCGTTACTCTGCAAGTCAGATGTGGAAGATGGCCTATGCCAAGGACTCAAGTATTGAGTTAGTTATTGTAAATGAGCCTGCAAAGAGAATTCTCTGTGAAAATTATAGAGTTAAAGGATGTATAAAAGGATCCGGTAAGAGAATTAAGGTTAGGCTCGTTGATTTAATTGCAATTGAGTTTGATACAGAAGAAAATGCTAGAGCAGCAGCACTTGCTTATAACCAATATTACGCAAGAAACTGGTTCTTTGACGATGTGAAAGGGGAGCCTGTACTCGAGAGCTTTATTAAAGAAGTTTATAATGCTAAAAATCCAAACGACTCAAAATAAGAAAGTTAAAAATCTTTTTTCAAACTCAGAAACTTTCTTCTTCCACTCTTTAATGAATTCTTTGTTATCATCACTTTCATACTCATCTAGTGTTGAATAAAAAAGTTTTACCCATCTAAGAACTTCACCTTTATTAGGCTTTAGTTCTTTGTGGATATTAATAAGGTCAAACCTCTTATCTTCTTTAGATAGCCTTTCTCCAAGTAATTGAATGCGCCAGAATTTTACGATTCTTGGTAAATGAGACTTAAATGCCTCTAGAGGTGGAGATAATGGGTCAGCAGATTTGAATTCTTGAATCTTTCTAAACTGATAGCCAATTAAAAAGTCAGAAACTGCTTTCTCGTAAAATGAGTAAGTTACATTCTTTATTAGTTGAGCTTTTTTGTCTGACATTGTTCTCTATCTTGT
Organism: Halobacteriovorax sp.; assembly: GCF_041587335.1. GTDB lineage: Bacteria > Bdellovibrionota > Bacteriovoracia > Bacteriovoracales > Bacteriovoracaceae > Halobacteriovorax. The sequence goes on along the minus strand of NZ_JBFGYP010000071.1, from coordinate 12,597 downwards.
TAAATTTATTTATATTTCTAAGAAAGTAAAAGTCTGTGTAAAGTAGTCCATTTTATTTCCGATAAATTAAATACAGTAAATATCGGAGCAAACTACTATGAAGAAGAATCTTCTTATTTTAACACTATTGAGTTTATTTTCAACAGTATCGTTCGCTGAAAATATTCAGGTGAAATCTTTAAATCAAGGCACGTGCTGGATTAAAGAAGAGGCCGAAAGTGTTAAGGCAACTTCCTTTGTTCAAGGTATTAGTGTAGAGCTAAATAATTATACATTGAGTAAAATAAGTGAGCTAAACCTTCCTACAAAATTTGAGAGTAGCTTGGATGCTATGGCATTTTGCAGCGGTCATGGCCTTAGCTTAGTATTAAATGCCGCTGAAAAGTCTCTTCGCTATTGTGTTTGGTTAAAGATTAATCAAGATGGTTTTGAAACTCAGTCTGTAGGGCTAACTGATATTGAAGGAAAGTGTGACGGTTATAGACCGGGAGTTATAATTCTTAGTATTGTTGAAAATAGTTTAGATAGAGAGCAGTTTTTAAAAGACCTAAAAAACCATTCACTTGATATAGAGTTCAAATCTTTTGAAGAAGTCTCTGAAGGGTTAGTTAAAATTGAATTACTTGAAGAGAATTGGGGCAGTGAGGCTGAACTAAGTAGTAAGTTTCAAAAATTAGAAGCAGTTAAATACGCGGAGAAATCATTCTTCTACCATCCAATTGGAGAGTGGAGCGACCTAGAAGTTCTAGGCCGTGAATAAATTCTCCGAATAGATTACTTTGAAGAAAGCTCAGATAATGTTTTACCTAGAGACTTTGATTTTCTTTGAATAAAGTTATTCTTCTCAGAAAGCTCAGCTTCTTCCTTACAACCAATACATAATTCAGCTGTAGTTCTTGCCATAAGTCTTTCGAAGTTGATCTCAGCATCACATTCTTGGCAAAGTCCATAGACTCCATCTTCAATCTTTGTAAGTGCTTTATTAATTTTCTTTAGATAGAAAATATCACGATTTCTAAATCTTATTTCTTGTGAAGTCTGAACGTTTACAGAGGCTTCATCAACAGGATCACTTAGTTCATTTTTATCTAGACAGTAGCTCTCACTATTTTGAGACTTATTGTAGATTCTTTCTTTTTCTGCGAGAAGCGTATCTTTAAGTTTTCCGATCTGCTTGTCACTCAGGTAACTGTTTTCGCGTTTCATGAGTTTTCTCTCCTGTGTAGTGTGTTGTGTGTGTGTTTTTGTTGACCAGTTGTATCCTAAGAAATACTTGATTGATAGCTATCTAGTATCTCAATGTCTTACATTTGCTAGTCTTTTATTTATTTAGAAGTAATGTACTTTTGACTATGCGCACTCGTAAATTGTATTAATCTTACAAAAGTTGACAAGTGAACGAGGTTTTAGTTACTTGACGCGTGACTTAGGAAACTGTGCTTCGCAGTAGGGGCAGAAATGCCAGAATTGAACGTCTAATTCAGTCTTACAGCTTTCACAATTTATAATAAATTGTAGGTCCTCAAAGACTTCAGTCCCGCCAACAAAGATATCTTTACGCATCGCTCTTATTGTCGTTGGGTGCGCCTTATAGCCTCCTGGAAGAATGGGATCATTTAGAAACTTACCTGGTGAGACAGATTTATCCGGACGAATATTAACTTGATAGGCCTCTGGGTCATCTATGAAATGTTTTTGTCCTACAGCATTTGTTGCACTCATTAACTTTTCATAGGCCATTTGTGGATCAAAATTATCAGAACTCATTTCTTGGGACTCCATCTTTTTTCTAACATTTCAATAATTTGCTTTGAGGCCTTCTTATGTTTATCAAATAAACTTAAAATTCCTGGCTTACTTTGAATTATATCATCTTTTAAAAATATTGCCTGACTTCCAAGTTGTTCAATTGTTCTGAGTGTCCACTCAAGTACTTCAGCATCTTTGTTTTTAAGCAGCCCCTTTAAGACTTCTATTAACTCAAAAGGGACACGTTCTCCCTTCTTGTGATGATAGGCAATGATATGCTTACTCGCCGCACTTAAGTTAAATACAATTAATTCTGGGTCACTTATTTGTTCAAATGTCTGATAGATATTTTCTGTGAATATATTAGAATAGTTTTGAGTATTGTCTAATAAGCAATAGACCTTAGGAAGGTCATTGAAGTTTTTCTTTTCAAGAAGTTCTGTCCAGATTGAGTTTAATTTTTGAAACTCTTCTTCACTATACTTAGTAAGTGGCCTTTCATCGTTTTGTAACTTTTTGATGACTCTATTAAATTCTGTGTTTAAATCCATACAATAAAAATAACATGAAATGAGATGTCTTCAAACTGATTATCTAAAGAATAGACTTTAGTCTAGAACTTGCCATGTGTGATCAGCTAGAAGCTCTACACTGGCAATACATTCTTTATATGGCATTTCTAGTCCCCACTCTGAAGGTCCAATAATAGAGAGTAGGTGAGTTTCATCTTTTTTTATGTAGAGGTGGTAGATCTGACCAATCATTGGCTCAAATGACATTTTCGCATTGTAAATTATCTCACTAACTTCAACTCGCTTTTTGAGTTTTGCTGCCTGCTCAATAAGAGGTTGCATTTGCTCAAGAAGTTGGTCCATTTGATTAGCAGTTTGCTGGTGCATTGCTCTTAGCGCTCTACTTTTGATTTTTCCTTCATCTTCTGGATTAATCAAGGCACTACTAGCATTTGTGGCATATTCGACGAGACCAGGCAGATCGGCAGCATTGAGCTTTAGCCTGTTCATATCAATACTTTTTACATCAATTTCTTTACCTAAACGGTCTTTTTTATCACTCATATACATCTAATATACCAAATCTTTGGCAATTTATCAGCAATACCCTTGATAGAGCTAAAAAAGCTGTGTAAAGACTACAGAGTCTAGCATTTGAAGATCATGTTCTATGGTATAACAGGTGGCTTAGAGGAAGGTTAAACAATTGAAATCGTTTTTAATAAATTCTATTTATTCTGCAACTGAAGGTGAGGGAGTACATATTGGAACTCCTCAAGTATTCGTACGCTTTCAAGGTTGTGCAATTGGTTGTTTAAATTGCGACTCAAAAGACACTTGGGACTTTACTGGTAAGGAATGGACTAAAGATGAAGTCTTAACTGCTATTGAGGACGCTGGTGGAAAGAGCATGAAGCGTGTCTCAATCACTGGTGGAGATCCTCTACACCCAAGCCATACAGATCAAGTCTTATCCCTCTTAGAGACTCTCAAGGAGAGAGGCTACTACGTAAACTTAGAAGCTGCGGGAACTAGAGTTGTTGATGATATATTTACAAAACTAGACTTTATAAGCTTTGATTTTAAGACACCTTCAACTGGTGTAAAGACAAGGCTTCAGACATTAAATAAACTGATTCAAAATTATCCAAATAAATTTCAAATTAAAGCTGTGATAGAAACTGCTGAAGATTTCACTGCCACTGTTGATATGTATAATGAGCTACTTTCAATGAATGATAGTTTAAGTTTCCCATGGTGCTTAACTCCTTCGTATAACTTAAATGAAGAATTTCCTCTAGAGAGATTTAGAAATGTTATAAAGTGGAATGAAGAGGGCGGTAGTCTATTTAGAGTTATTGGTCAGCAGCACAAGTGGCTCTTTGGCCCAGATGAGAAGCAGGTCTAGGCCGCTTCACTGGCCTTGGTTTCAAGCATGTCCGTTCCGTACTTTTTCAAAGTATGAATATCTACCAAAGTATAATTTAAACCTTCTGCTAGTTGTTTCTCTTCTTGTGTAAATGTATTACAGATGACAACAAGCTTTGAATCAGAAGTAACTTTTTTAAGAGCAATCTTTATAATTGATTTTACCTTTGTAAGGTTAGGTGCGCAGTAGACAAGATACTTCTTATCACTTCTCTTTGCAGTGAAGTGCCAAAGGTTTGCTTTGTTCTTTGAGATGGTTACATCATGATCAAACATCTTAAATATAGTTGTACAAGTTGTTATATACTTATCTATTTGTTGTTTCGCTGACACTCACATCCCCAAGGTGAAAATTACTACCTTAAACTATTCGGAAGATCTAAAGAGAAGCTAAAGGAAAAAAGCTACTCTAAAGCACTGTTTTTGCGAGATATCTTAAAAAATCTTAGGCCAAGAGATAGCCATCCCATAATAAATGTAACACCACCCACTGGAATAAGAAGAGCAAAAACCTTAATTTCAGTTAGAGCGTAGATGTAACAATTGAAAGAGAATAGAATAATTCCAAGAACAAATAATGTGCTTTCAATTCTAAATCTGTCACTAAAGACCTTGTCCATAATGCCAAGAAAGATAAGTCCAAAGGCATGAAGCATATGATACTCAACACCTGTTTTAAATGTAGCAAGATTTTTAACAGAAAGAGTCTTCTCAAAAGCATGTGCACCCATTGCACCTAAAGCAACAGCAAGTGCCATAAGTAGTGCTCCAGCAATAATTTTGTGATTAGTTCTTTTTAGTTTCATCTCTCTCAATCCTTTATAATAGATAGAAATATTTTATGTGCTTATAATTATATCATCAAGGGATAAAGGTGTGTGGAAATTGATTATTTTAATAATTCTCTTGTAGAGGAGGATGATATAGATTTTTTAATCTTCAAATTTTTCCCCGCTGACTTACCAAGTGCAGCACCTTTAGAGTTATTTTTAACTCTCTGACTACTTGAGTAGGAGAGTCTGGAGTAGACATTCTTTACTCTGACTTCTAAGTCTTCTTTGAGGATCATTAAATCATTCTTAGAAAAAGAGGTCGCTTGAACATTTGTAATTTGTTCTTTATAGCCAACTGCAACACCTCTAAAGAATGAGTTCTTAGCACTCAGCCCTTTTAGGTCCTTGTTCTCTTTTTGAGTCTGTCTCCATAAATGATCTAATTCAAAAACAAGGTAGTCACATACGTAGTGGGCCAACTCAACGTTAACTCTTGAGCCAACAACCTCTAAATAATAATGACCTTTAGCGTGACTAAAGACTGGCTGAACATTAAATGTGGTCAAGATCTCATAAATGGCCTTGGCCTTGGAGTTCACTTTTGAACCTTCTAGTACTTTTAAAAGAAAGGTTTCATCTTCTTCTTCAGTTAAGTCTTCTTCGTTTAAATTAAATTTTAATAAAAGCTCGTTTGCTTTGGCGGTAGCAAGACGTGATTCATTTATATTATCTGAGTTTGCTAAACTTAGAAGTTTCTGTACTCTTGAAACTAGCTTATCTTGTTTTGTATTACTTCTTTTAAACTCTGGTAATGAAGTCGCAAGCTCGAGTTTTGCACTAAAGACTTCCTCTCCCCATCCATGACTTTTGCAAATACTTCTATACTCCGGTCCGTGGTCATTTACCGAGTTTGAATACAATAGGTAGGCCTCTAGGTGAGCTAGCTCATGTCTGATTACATCAGCTAATATTTTGGCGTCATTTAAAAGAAGAAGCCTTTTGTTAAGACCTATTTGATATAAGTGATGATTGAAAAAACCAAGATTTGAATTGTGCTCAAAAACAACAAAGCTAAGGGGAACAGAATAGTTCTTCCACTTTATTCGAGATCGATTAAATTCAATCTTCATCTCTGAAGTAAGAATATCTTTAGCTTTTGCTTTACATATTTTTAAGAATTTTTGAGTAGATTTAGAATAGACTTGCATAAAATAAAATAGGCCCTCTTTCGAGGGCCAACTCTTTTAGTCTTTAGATTTTACAGCTGCCGAAAGAAAGTCTCTGTTCATTCTAGCAATATTGCTAATCGAGATTCCTTTTGGACAAGAAGCTTCACATTCTGCTTCATTAGTACAGTTACCAAAACCGAGTTCATCCATTTTAGAAACCATATTCTTAACTCTTTCTTCTGCTTCAAGCTTACCTTGAGGAAGAAGTGCAAGTTGAGAAACTTTTGCAGATACAAATAGCATTGCAGAAGCATTCTTACATGAAGCTACACAAGCACCACAACCAATACAAGAGGCAGCATCCATAGCTAGCTCTGCATTTTCTTTAGGTACTAGGATTGCGTTAGCATCTTGAGCGTTACCTGTATTAACATTAACAAAACCACCAGAAGCAATAATGTCATCAAATGCAGTTCTATCGATCATTAAATCTTTTAGAACCGGAAATGCTCTAGCTCTAAATGGTTCAACAACAATTGTCTCTCCGTTTTGAAACTTTCTCATGTGAAGCTGACAAGTTGTTGTCTCCGCTTCAGGACCATGTGCCTGACCATTAATCATTAATGAACACATTCCGCAGATACCTTCTCTACAGTCGTGATCAAAAGCAACAGGATCATTTCCTTCTGCAATAAGTTTTTCATTTAAAACATCTAACATTTCTAGGAAAGATGCATCTGGAGAAATTCCATCGATTGTGTAATCAACGATTTCACCTTTTTCTTTATTGTTTGCTTGACGCCAAATTTTTAGATTCAAAGTCAATAAATTATCAGAACTCATATTAATCTCCTACCTTTGGCGTTACTTGTATGATCTTTGTGTTAGAGCTACATTTTCAAAGTTTAGCTCTTCAATATTTCTAATAGGCTCTTTTTCATCACCTGTGTATTCCCAAGCAGCAACATGACAGAATTTATCATCTTCTCTTTTGGCTTCATTTTCTTCTGTTTGGTACTCATCTCTAAAGTGACCACCACAAGACTCTTCTCTCTTTAGAGCATCTCTTGCCATCAGTTCACCAAGCTCTAAGAAGTCGGCAACTCTGTTGGCCTTCTCAAGTTCGATATTTACACCATCATTTGTTCCAGTAACTTTAACGTTCTTCCAGAAGTCTGCTCTAATGGCCTTGATTTTATCAATTGCAGTACTAAGCCCTTCAGCTGTTCTTGCCATACCAACATAATCCCACATTACAACACCAAGCTCTCTGTGGAACGAGTCAACTGACTTAGTACCATTAATCGCTAAGAGCTTATCAAATCTTTCTTTTGAAGTTTTAAGAGCTTCATCAAACTCAGGAGCTGTCTCTTCAACATCACTGTTAATGAGTCCTTCACTCGCTAGGTAGTTACCTAGAGTATAAGGAATAACAAAGTAACCATCAGCTAGACCCTGCATAAGAGCAGAAGCACCAAGTCTATTAGCACCGTGATCAGAGAAGTTTGCTTCACCAAGAGCGAAACAACCAGGAACTGTAGTCATTAGGTTGTAATCTACCCATAGTCCACCCATAGTATAATGAACCGCTGGGAAAATTCTCATTGGCACTTCATATGGGTTTTCATCAGTAATTCTTTCGTACATATCAAAAAGGTTTCCGTAACGAGCTTTAATAGTCTCGATACCTTCTCTTTTTATAGCATCAGCAAAGTCTAGGTATACGGCAACTTTAGTTGAACCAACACCTTTACCCATATCAGCTTGTTGCTTAGCATTTCTAGCGGCAACATCTCTAGGAACTAGGTTACCAAAAGAAGGATATTTTTCTTCTAAGTAGTAATCTCTTTCTTCTTCTGGGATATCATTTGCTTTTCTTGTTTCATTCTTATCTTTTGGTACCCAAACACGTCCATCATTTCTAAGAGACTCTGACATAAGAGTTAGCTTAGATTGGAAGTCTCCGTGTTGAGGGATACAAGTTGGGTGAATCTGTGTGTAACAAGGGTTAGCAAACATTGCACCTTTCTTATACGCTTTCCAAGCTGCTGATCCATTTGATGCCATAGCATTTGAAGATAGGAAGTAAGTGTTTCCGTATCCACCAGTACAAAGAAGAACTGCATCAGCTGAGAATTTTTCATACTCACCAGTTACAACATTTCTTGTAATGATTCCTCTTGCTTTTCCATCAACAACAACAAGCTCAACCATTTCTCTTCTTGTGTATGACTTAACTTTACCTTTTCCTACTTCTTTCATTAGAGCTGAATAAGCACCTAATAAAAGCTGTTGTCCAGTTTGTCCTCTGGCATAGAATGTTCTTGAAACTTGCGCTCCACCGAATGATCTATTTGAAAGAGTTCCACCGTACTCACGAGCAAAAGGAACACCTTGAGCAGCACACTGGTCGATAATATTGTTTGCAACTTGAGCTAGTCTATAAACGTTAGCTTCTCTCGCTCTATAATCTCCACCTTTAATAGTGTCATAGAATAGACGCCAGATAGAATCTCCATCATTTGGATAATTCTTAGCAGCGTTAACACCACCCTGGGCCGCAATTGAGTGAGCTCTTCTTGGTGAATCCTGAATACAAAATGTACTTACATCATAACCAAGCTCAGAAAGAGTCGCCGCAGCTGAAGCTCCAGCTAGCCCTGTTCCTACTACGATTACTTTATATTTTCTTTTATTTGCAGGGTTAACAAGTTTCATATTGAAACGATGCTGATCCCATTTATCTTGAAGTTTTCCCGCAGGAACTTTTCCATCTAGTTTCTTTATATCAGTCATCTTAATTTCCTCCCTGAAGGTAACAGAAGATTGGTAGTGCAGAGTAACCAACAGTTACTATTACAGCAAAAACCTTACCTAAGCATTTAAGTAGGCAAGTGTATTTTGGGTGCCAGAATCCAATTGATTGGAATGCCGACCAAAATCCATGACTCACGTGAATACCAAGAGCAATCATACAGAAGATATACCAAATAACAGAAAGTGGACTTTGGAAGTAGTCTACAACTGTCTTGTAGATATCTCTCATCTCAACACCACCGTGAGTGATTACATACTCAGGTCCAAATTTAAATTGAATAAGGTGAAGAATAAGAAAAGCGAGGATAATTAATCCTGTGTAAGGCATAGTAGAAGAAGCGAAAGTAGACCCTCTACCAGTCTTTTGCTTAACATAGTACTTCTGTGGTCTCGCTTTATTATTTTCGTAAGTCAGCTGAGCAGCAAGCCCAATGTGAGTTAAGAAAATTGTCGCAAGAATTGCCTCTGCTACGTAAATAAGTGGATTCGTAACAAGAGTGTGAGCGTAAGTATTAAACGCCTCAGGTCCTAAGTACATTAAACAGTTACCAATTAAATGCGACAATAAAAAGCCACATAGTAATAGTCCTGTAATGCCCATAACCTGTTTTTTTACGACGGATGACGTCGCATACTTTAGCATTGATGAAGCCATAGGAAGTTTACCCCTTTAAAGTAAGTGAATAGATTTCTTTCAGTTTTTTGAATTGTTAAAATTATACTCCTGTGATTACGATAAATTAAGTGATTTCTTTTGTTGCTGATGGCCATTTCTGTAATTTCTTTAGAAAAGAATTAAATTTATTTTGAAATAATGGCAATTTATTGAGGCTCAGCTTTATAAATAGATAATATTCATAGATGACCATAACTCCTTGTAAGTTTTGGGATATTAACTAACGCCCTATAAATATTGATGTTATGGGTTATATGCACTGTATAATAATACATAGTCGCTAAATTTTTTTGATTAACCGACCGAATAGGATGGGTATGAAGTTATTATCAGTCTCAATCACATTTTTATTTATCTCTCTCTGGTGCAATCCAGCATTTGCACTTCCAGGTGAAGGTGAAGAGACTAAAGATCCTATTATTCAAAATGGAAAACTATTTACACCTGATCAGGTAGCAAGTGCTGCTAGGGCTCAACGTAAAATGGCCGAAGTTGTATGCGCTGGAAAGAGTGAAGATGTGGTTAGCTACCAGCTGAAAAACTTAATGAAGGTTGGTCTTTATAATTATTGTGATCAATATAAAGATGACGAAAGGTTCTGTAGGTGCGTGAGTGAAGTTACATATGAGAATAAATTATCTGATGAAGATATAAAAACTTTTAAAGAAGGTCTAATTGCAGATAGTAAAAAAAATATAGCTTTAAATAGTTTTAAGGTTCTAAAAGAGTACAAGCAAGAGAATCTTAGAAACATTGCTAATAAACCATTAGATTTAAATACAATGAAAAAGTTGGATAGTTACTCTTTTAATACTTGTGATGGAACACATAAATTAAAAACAGCACTGAGTCCGTACTGTAGTGAATCAGATTTGTTGGAACTAAAGAAGTCTTTCTCTCTTGCTCTCGAAGAGTGTGAGGACTGTGAAGGGATGGATATTGATAATATGCCAAAAGATTTTAGTATTCGAGGACAAAGAACTTCAGGAGAAGACTTTTTAGAGTTTCCACAATATTGGTTAAGCAATCAATTTATTAAACAGGCGAAGGAAGATGAGTTTAAGGTTGAAGAGATAAATAAAAAGTATACAAGTAACTCTTCTAAATTTAAGTCTATTGGCGACTTTCAATATAAGGATATTATTGAAAATTTAGCATCGCGCATTAAGAAGAGTTGGGACGATAACGATAATAATTCAGAAACATTTTCATACCAATCGACTAAGGAAAAAAGAAAAGATTTAGCGCTTATTGTTTTGATTAATGAGCACTACCTTTTCAAAAAACTTAAAGGACTTCCTAAGCAAAGTTTTTTATATGATAGTAAAAAGTTAAAAAAAGATCATGATGCATATGTTGATTTTTTTGCTTCTAAAATTCCACAATCGATTTTTGATAGAAAGTCTATGTCAAAAACGACAATAGCAACATTATTAGAGAGCTTTCTTGAAGAAAAGCATAGAGAGAGCCTGGATGATAAATGTAGAAATCTTGTTAAAGTTTTTAAGACTTCATGTGAAGAGATCTCTAAAGATAATATCAGTTTTAATTTTGATGAAGAGGTCGCGAGTTCACTCAGGGATAAGAAGTATAAAATTAATGATAAATTTAAATTTGATCAACTCTATTGTGTAGAAAAAAATAAAGTTAGTACAAACTTAGGTATTTCTTATTTGAACAATATTAACTTTGGTAAAGTTGGAGATATTCTCAATCGTGGAAAGAGTAGTAAAAACCTTTTCAAAAAGAACTTGTTAAGTCTTACTGATGGTTATTTAAATATTGCCAATTTTAGTTCTGGAGCATCGATAGATATTACAGGTACTCTTCAATCTGGTGGAGAGAATTTTCTTATAGATGTACTTTTAGATGATGATGAAGAAGAAGTTGGAAATTTAGATTTTAATGTTGTAAAAAGTGGTGAGTCTAATTATTCTTATGACCCATTTGCTAATGAAAACTTAAAGATCGTTAGTACTCCATCTGGGGAGTTTAAAGTTGTTGAAACTAAGAAGGGCTCCTTTAATCAAAGTGCTAGGAATCAAATTATTCTAGATGATATGTTAACAAGGGCCATAGATTCTGATAAAGAACTTGCAATCAATAGTATAAGGGAAGATATTGCTAAAATAAATGAGAGAGATTCTAAAGCTTCTAAGATAAGTCCTGATGATGAGGTAAAAAAATCAGAAGTAGTAGATGATAATTCTATAAATATAAAAGGCAACAATAAAGTTTTATCAGATAATGAGAAATTTATTGCCAAGGAAGTAGATGTTAGCGAGTCCTATAAAAGTAAATCGCCTACTGGTGAAAACTTTGGTGAACTACCTCAAGATTTTAATAATATATCTTTTTCCGGGCGTAACTTTAATACACGTAATTCTCAAATAAGTGATTTGAATAGTAGTAGATTCCAAAGAGAGATTTCTGATGAGGAAATAATGCAGGCACGAATTAAAGAGCTTGAAGAAAAGCTTACTGTAAATAAACCTTCCGGAGCTGCTATCTCTGAAGAAGCTACCTCAGCTATTAATCCTACAAAAAATAGTTTTGCTAATTCTGATGAACCTGAAGAAGATAATTTAGAATTAAATAAATTGAAAGTCGAACTAGAGAAAATGAAACTTCAGATGGCAAAGTCAGAGTTAGAGGCTAAAAAGAAAGAGCCCGTGGCTAAGAAGGTTACGTCAACAAGTAGTGTTAATAATCTATCAGTTAGCAATAATTTAAGTCCTCTTGAAAGGGCCAGTACAAAAGGTGTTGTAAACACCAATACTAAACGAAAATCTGAAAAACCTGCTAATAGATCATCTGCAAGCTCTGTTTCTCAGTCTCGCGCTGAAAGTACAAGCTCGTCTCCTACAAGTAGTCAGAGCGAAGTATCAAGCTCTTCAGTAGCGTCTGATCCTACTGCCTCTAGGTCTAGTAGTGTAGCCAGTAGATCTAATCGTAATGGAGCGCTCTTAACAGCAACTCAGGTTGGAGATAGTCAATTTTCTACTCCAGAAGCTTCTACTGAGGTTTCTTACCAAAACTTCTCAGAGATTAGCTCTGCTGGGCAAAATGAATTAGAAAAACTATATTCAGAGTTTGGAACCCAACTTGTTACTCAAGCTGGAACAGAAGTCTTACTAGAGAAAGATGAAGAAACTGGTGAAATTAAAGTTATTGAAAAAGAAAGTTCCTCTGATGAAGTAGTTAAGAAGGCACTATCTAAAAGAGCTCCTGCTTCTACAGAAAAATCTGCAGAGGAGAAGAAGTCGCGTAAGAGATTTTCATTACAAGAATTTAATCAAATAATTGATGAGGGTGTGAAAGAAGAATAGCGCTTAGTCGATAATAGAAATGCCTTCAGAGAGATAGAGCTTACTAGTATCTATTTTAAAGGGATCGCTAATAAATAGTGCGCTAGAGATATCTTTATTTGTCCTTTTTACTGCAACTCTTATTCTATGATAATAGCTCTCATT
>NZ_JBFGYP010000070.1:0-15515 GCF_041587335.1 Halobacteriovorax sp. | reverse complement strand
CTAATTCAAACAACAAAACAGCAACTTAAAGCAACTTGTCGTTCGTTAAAACAGTTCAATATATAATGGAGGATAAACTTACCTATTATCAAGGATTTCTTAGTCCTTTTCTTTAGGTCAGCTTAATTTATTCCGAAGAGATGGACGTAGGAATTTAATGAGATGAAACAAAACGGAATTTGGAACATTTTTAAAGTTATATTTATAGTGAGCATTCTCACTATTGCCTCAAGCTGTGTTGAATCAGGAAGTGGTAATAAGAGAACGGGAACTGCTGACTCTACGACCTCAGATGGTGCAACCACAGAACCAACCTCTCCAGACTTCACAAGTTCAAGTAATTTTTTTCAAGAGGGATCGACTCAATCAGAAACAGGTATAACTATTCCAGTATCGTTCAATGACAGATTCTACCTACGTGGAGCTCAAGTTGATTACTATATAAAAAATGGAAATAAAACATCAAGTAAGTGTCTAGTATTCTCTTACACAAGCGGAACAAACGCTTATCTTGTTACAACTGCAACGCCACAATACTTTTATAATTTCTCTACTAATACTCAAGAATACTATTACCTTATTTCACCAGGTGATGAGAGTATGAATAGAACTTTCTGTCAGAGTCCTGGAGTACAAACCACACTCTCAGGACTTGATACAATCAAATCAATTGTGTACTCACTCACAGAAGTATGCCCTACTTGTTCAGCGGGCCTATTTCAGAGTTCACAAACTCAACTTTTATCTGATGCAGGAAATATTGTTACAGACGTAGATACAGATGCACTACAGCTAATTTTCTCAAATACTTCAAGTAATCCGGGAGATGTTAATATTAGCTGTACAAGCTCTTCAACTTGTAGTGTTCAAGGATATGACTGCTGCGTAGAAGGTCAATGTGTTAATGATAAAGCAATAAGAAATGATGTTGATACAAGTGATACAGACTATCTTGCAGCACTTGCTGCAGTAAACTTGGACCCTACAACTTACGGTAGGTATCCACAATATTTTTATATGTGTCCAATTGTAGTGACACCAGATCCAGATGTAACTCCAATTACAGACCCGGCTGCCACTGCACAAGAAAGACTTGAATATCTTTACGAGCTCTATAAGTGTACGACTCCTCAATTAGGGGAAGTTTCATACTGTACAAAAACAGTTGAAAATATTTCGGCAAAATCATCTACTGTTTTAACTCTTGAAGACGATAGAAACTTTAATACGGACTACTATGGTACAGCAGGCCTACCAAACCACTCTATTCACGAGATCACTTACGCAGGGCTAGAATACTTTGCTGACGATACTTACGTTAGATCCGGTATAACAATTGGTCCAAATGGTGATCTTACAGGAAATGATACTCTGACTGATTCTCAACAAGTAAATTTCAATATCACAACTCCAGAGACAAATGACACTTTAAAAGTTACTTACAAAATTGATGGAAGTTGCGCACTTGTGGGAACCACTCTTGCTAAATGTGATAAGTATTACGTGCAAGGTCAAGATAGTGGACTCCCTTCAGATCACTTTCCAGCATCACAAAAGTTCTACTTACCATACTATGCAGATGCCACAAGAACCATTGCCGTAAATGTAGATGACTCAATTGTTCAAAATGGTACTGACTGGGTTGCAACTATATCAAGTCCATCGTTTGTTGAGTTTCAAGATAGTTTCCAAATATTTGATACTCAGGTAATTAAGATAACTTACTATGTAGACTTAGACGCCTACCCTGTTTTAAATAGTAAGCTTGAAGCACAAGAAGCAGTAAGTGAGATGTGTGAATGTCCAGACCTTACATGTTCTCTAGAGCCTGTTTTTGCAACAGATTCAACTCTAGTACAAGACTTTATTTGTTCTTACCCTCAGCCAGATACATCAGAGCCACCACTTCAACAAACTGTTCTATTGAGTTCAAAAACTGTTCCTGTTAGATTTTTTGATGCAGATGGAGGAGTAGAACACCAAGATGTAACAACAGATACTCCTGAGCAAGAAGGTTTAAAGTTTGAATATACTGGCGGTGACCTTGGAAAGCCTAATAATGTTGATAGTTATGTAGGCTTCAATGAGATCTATGGAAGTATTACTGGAGAATCAGGAGCAGCGAAAGAAGCAAAAGAAGTTTCAGTAACTAAAGGTAAAACATACGATATATTCGTAAATACTGGTACCTTCTCAAGTTGTTACTACTGTGGAACAGATTATTTTAGTAGTCTAGCAAAAATCTTCCCGAGTAACTTTATCTTTAAAGGTGGAGGATACTTCCCAGACCCATATGCAACAGACCCTGAAAGTTCAGAGATCCGAGCGCATGATTTAAAGTTTGGTAGAGCATGCTTTGTCCCTGCGACTATGCTCCCTTTCTCACATGTTCCTCAAGCTGATCGTCAACTGCAAAGACAAGATCGTATGGCCACTCAGCACTTCTATTTTGCAAATGGTTATCAAAGAGACTGGTATGGTTTTGACTATGGTTCAGTGATAGGATCTTTTGACGGTGTGACATGGTTCTCAGTAGGAAATCAAAGAAGAATAAAAGCAACCACTAATAAATTATTCCTTGCAATCAATGCTTACTATGGTGATGTAACTCTAGAAAGTACATATAGCGTAGATGTTAGTGACGCCTCTACTACTTCAAACTCTGGATCTTTTGTTCAAAGTGATTATGAAAGTGATGGGGCCCAATGTCAGAAATATCATGCTTGTGATACAGACTCTGATTGCGCTTCTACTCTTGGGTTTGACTATGTTTGTGCCAATGTAAATTCAATGCAAACTCCATGGCCTGTCTTTGACCAAAATGCAAAAGAAATTCCAGGTCAGCAAAACTTTTTAAGAATGATAGCAATAAATGGTACAACAAGTGGACCTAGTAAAAGATGTGTTTACAGAGATCAAGGTAGTGCCTGCCAAGAGAATTACAACAATATTGTAAATGCAGCAGATACTTTCAATAAGACTGATAACTCAAAACTATTCTCTTGTTCAGCAAATACATATTGTCAGGCCTTCACTTCCCCCGAGAAGAAAGCTAAGTTCAATACTAAAATTTCTAGATATGCAAAGTCTGCAAAGAGTCTTGTAGCACTTGAGATATTAGACCCTGAAGTAGATGATACGTTTGGATTTTCCACAAAGACTCTAGGTAGACCGTACAACTATAATGGAACAGATGTTATTAGTGACCAGGTTCTAACAAGTGTAGAACAGTTGAATGTAGATGGAATGTGTATTCCAGGTAAGAATATTGACGCACAAATTGTAGAAAATCAAAATTCAACAGAGCCTGACCTAGTTCATCTAGGAGATAAAGTTAATGCCTTAGGTATGACAAGCTCTGAATTAAATCTTGCACAACCGAATTACTTAAGTTCGTGTCCAGTGCTTGATCAATCTGGAAACTATATACAATACTCTTCTGATGCTCAGTTATCTAATACAGATAGCACGATTAAAGCACTGGCAGGAAGTCAAAATGTTTCGACTAACTCATTAGCAACGTTTAACTCTATAGCAGAACTTTCAAAAGATTTTGATGTAGAGTATATCAATACTAAGACACTACAAAACAACAGATGCCTAAGAGCACCTGGCGCTAGTTGTAGTAACAATTTTGAGTGTGCTGCTAATAAATATATTACAGATAAGACTCTATCAATATCTTCAGGCTCAGAAGTTGGCGTTCTTGATTCAGAATTAAGCTTTTGGAAGAGTACCCTAGTATGTTCACAGGAGACTGCTAAAACTGACGAAAGCTATGATCCAAAGAATAATAGATGTTGCCGTCTAATTGGTAATACTATCAAAATTTCAAATGAGATCTATAACGACACGAGCTCACCAGATACAAGCTCTATACCTGGTGTTGATATTCCAATAAATGACCCAAGAAGATATACGGCAATCGCACCTGCTATAGATGATATGGCCCTCGACTCTTCTAACTACCCTCAGTTAAAAATTGCTGAAACTGATGGACTAAATAGAGACTCAACAGAGTTAAAGAAACAATTTAACACTCTCAATGAAGTTGCCCAAAGAACTTGCTGTAGTGCAAACTGGGTAAGAAACTTTGATTCAAGCAATGGCGGTGGACATACGTGGGCACCATCAAAGATGCAAACAATTGATAAAACAAATTTCAAGTGCCTTAACTGGGCACCAGGAGCACAGTCAGGTTACACATGTTCTTCTACTGATGAACCAGATGATCCAGACTGTAATATGAGATCAATATCTTCGACTGAAGCAAATATATACCTTGATTGGTTTGCTAAGTTTGAACTACTAGGAGTTGGTCAAGTGGCGATAGAAGACAGTTCAGACACTACACTTAGATGTTCAGTTTCATCATCAAATTCAAGTGTGTCAGGAGCGGCAGAGACAATACCAGGTTTTGTAAATAACGGCGCAACAACTGAATATGACAATAATAAACTAGCCTCAACAGATGCAAATAACTTCTCTTCTAAGAAGCAAATATTTTCAGAGGATGAGTTTACATGTTGCCAACCACTTGGAACAGAAATGGAAGAAGGTAGCGACCCTAGCTACTGCTGTTCAGGAAATATAAATCCAGATACAAATAAGTGTGCACTTAAAAACTATACAAACTTATCAGTATTCTTTAACCGCTATATTTCATCAGAAGCAAAAGGTTTATCTGCAAACTTAATCGATGATGATACAGGTTATATTAAGAGTGCCTCTACTGTTCAACAACTTGCCTGTCAAATTGATGCATGTGCATCAGGGTTTGTTGGTTATGGTATTGCTCATACTGACTTAAAAGTTCCAGGTCACGAATCAAGTGACAAACAGGTTAAAAGGTTTATTGATGGTAATGACCTCAGTAATGACTTTAACGGGAAAGCTCAAATCTTCAACGAAGGCTTAAGATGGAATAATCAAGTTTATTGTATTCCAGAAGAGCTTGCTCAGTCTAGTGGTGATGTACTTCAAATATTTGACTGTGGTTCTAACTAGAGAATAAGTAGAACAAACCCAGCAATTATAAACCTATAAATGGCAAATGGAAGTAGACCTATCTTTTTAATAAATTTTAAAAAGAAGTGAATTGTTAAGAGTCCAACGATAAAACTTACAAAGACACCTACTCCACAACTGATCAAGTCGAATGCTTCATTACCTTTCATAATCTCAGGGGCCTTAAGAATGGCTCCTCCGACTATCAGTGGAAGAGATAAAAGAAAAGAGAAGCGAGATGCCTCATTTCTTGAGATTTGTAGAAATCGAGCAGTGGTTAGAGTTATTCCTGATCTAGAAACTCCAGGAAAAAGTGCAAAAGATTGAAAGAAACCTATTAGTAGGGCCTTTTTCCAACTACCTTCACTAACAAGAACCTCTTCAGAAGATTCTTTAAAAAATGAATCACTAACCCACATAAGGGCACCAAACACGATGAGATTAATAGTAATAAACGTATTATTACGACCATAGCTTTCGGCAAAATCTTTAAGACAGATTGCAATAACACCAGTTGCAAATGTAGCAATGATCATATGAAGTGAACGTCTCTTGTTAAGAGTCATCTCTGATTTAAAATCTAACAATAAGAAAGCATTTTTTAGTAAAATACAAATATCTTTAAAGAAGTAGCAAAAAATAGCGAGGGCCGTACCTATATGCATTGCTAGATCAAAACTTACGCCAGGGTCTTTTATTGTAAGTAAACTAGGTAAAAGTGCTAGATGTCCACTACTTGATACCGGAAGAAACTCAGTCAACCCTTGGATAATTCCGTATATAATTGCATCTAGTATACTCATCTATTTAACCTCAAAAAACTTCTTGTTCTTATTCTTTAGTGCTTCTTTTAAATTGCTCATCAATCGAGAAAACTTATTACTAAATGCACCCTTATCCTTAGCTTTAACTTTTGCATAATTATTTAAAAGCACCAATCTATTCATGCTGGCAATTAAAGAGTTTTGAAGAGCTTCATCATTGCTGATCATACTTTTAGTACTCAACTCTGAAAAATATGTAAACGTGTACTTCTCTAACTTCTCTCTAGATACCTGATCTATAGTCAGATCACTAAAGTAATCTAATATTGAGAAAGCACTCATATTATCTTCATCACCTGTGAATTTGAAAACAGAGCTATAATCAAAGAACCACTTACTTGCTCCTAAGAATTTAGACTTAAACTCTTCTCTGGCAAGAGCGTCTTTAACACTACTTCCCCATTCCATAGTGATGATACTACTATTGAGAGTTTCAATTGGAATATAAGACTCTCTATAGCTTCTATCGCCATCTGCTGTGGCGTCAAATATTTGCTTTAGTCTTAGAAAGTTATAATTTCCAAGCTTAATCATATCAACTGTTGGAGGAGTCGTTGAGTCCACTAATGATAAAAGGAGATTTCTTATTTTAATATGTCCTGATATAAATGGACCTATTTTAGCTACACTTTGTATTAAGTTATTAAAAGATAATTCAAATGACGATTGTATTAACTTTTGAATTTCTTCTCTCGCGATTGGATTAAGTAATTTCTTATCCCCAAAAGAATCTTCATACTTCTTAATTCCATAGTGGTCTAGAGGTCTATTAATCACCTTTTGTAATTCAGGATAGAAAACACTAAAAAGTGGATCATACTTACTTGCAATCTGTATAACCTTAAAGAGGGAGAACCTTCTCTGAAGTCTTAAGTCCCCTTGTACCTTTCTATCTAAGTCATAGATAACGAGATAGGGCCTTATCCTCTTCTTATTTTTTTCTCTAGTTATTTCAAAGGAAGGTATGAGAGTTAAATTTCCATCCTTCATGGCACTAAATGAACTAAGCTTGAATGTTTCACTTGGGTAGTGTTTGAATTTAGAAAAGTCTGTTCTATTATCTATCTTTTCTAATTTTATTTTTGAAAAAGCTAACTCTACCCCATCTACAAAAGTCATATTCTGTAACAATGGTGAGCCAATAGTTAGAAAGATAACTATAAATGAGTAAAGTGTTGTAACTATCTTGGAAGGAAGCCCACCTCTGTATATAAGAGTGGTTCCAGATATAGATTCTTTTAATGTTTTTTGCCCTCTTAAGAGTAAAGCAGCATCTAACAAAGTAAGTGGGAAAAGGATTTCAATAAATGTTCTAAGCCCTCCCCCAATTCTTGACCAAAGAAATCCATCTTTATTTTTTATTCCAATACATAGTTGAGATATTGATCTTCCAAATAGTAAACAGCTATAAAAACGAAATGAAGTCGTTAGAAGATAGATAAGACATATATTTGAAAGAATATTAGAGCTAGTTGCAGAGAAAGAGAGTCCTAAGAAGTTCTGAATAATTTCATCTCTAATTCCAATAAATACATCAAAAGATAGTAAATAGTTAAAAAAGACAATTGATACTGCAAAATCTAAGAGCCATGCCATCAAGCGAATAATTAAAACTTTCATATTATTAGATAGTTACCTTCATTGAAGTATAATGTTTCAACCTATTGTAATTACATTAATGAGCCTAAAAACACACATAAATCTGGCACACAACAGGTGAATAAAATCCCTTTACAGAAAATCATAACAAATCCGAAGTGCTTAGAATCATTAATTATATTCTACAGTAAAACGTCATAAAGCCAAGAATATTGCTCATAGAAGAAGAGTTCTTTGGCTCCATGCAGTATGCGCTTAAAATAATAACTAGAAACTTAATTATTTTACTCAAAAACCCGATAAGACAGTGAAATGTGTATCTAAGATTTTTCGATGAGATTAAGGAAAAGAAAAATGAAAAGCAAAAGACAACAAAAGAGAAATAAAAAGGGCCTACTGAGACAGGCATCTGCCACAATTTCTATTTGTGCACTTATATATTCTCCAATTAGTCTATCCGCTCAAGATCCAAATTGGGTTGACCAGTCAATGCAAGTGATGAGCACTGCTCTACAAACTGCACAACAATCGATGCAACAAACGATGGCGTCTAATCAAATTGCTGCTCAGATGAGTAGTCTGCAACCACAAGTTATTTCAGCAAAGTATTTTCCACACTGTAAAATATCACAAGCAAGCTCAGCATTCCCTGTAGGAATTTGTGAAGAAACGATATCTGATACCACTGGTCTAAATCAGGCAATGCAATATAAAAATTTAGCAACTACTTATTCATCAATGTATGAACAATTACTTTCAACAGCTCAAAATACATCTTACCCTGTAGGGCTTCAATGTTTAGAAGATGCTAAGAAAGGAATGATTACTTCGCTTCAAGATAGGCTGAACTCATTAGAAGAGCTTAAAGCAAAGATAGAAAAAGAGTCTCAATACTTCAGAGATGAAAATAAGAAATTACTTTCAGAGATGGAAGATGCAAATACGGAATTATTTGGCGGTGGAAGTGGAGACATTGATGCCAAGACAAGAGATTTCTCAAGCTACTTCTCAGTTGCCTGTCAAAACATCATTGGACAAGATACTTTAGCAACTGCTGCAAAATCTGGTCTAAACGGTATTAAGGTTGGACTTACGAGTGCAAATAAAGATGCAGCGAATTTTGTAATAAATAAATCTCAAATTGAGAGTGATGTTAACTCTCAAATCCAAGCGATAAAAGCACAGATTGAATCTCAAGGTATTGAGCAATGGAGAAAAGATGTCTCAACAGGAGATCAATCAATTAATGGTGCTGACTTAGCAAGAATGGGAGTTGCGACTCCTGTGATTGGTGTAATAAGTACAGAAATATCAAGAATGAGCAGTAAAGTTGATACTATTCAAAGTGAACTTAATAAAATAATTCCAGGATATGAGATTCCAACAATGGATAGTAATTTTGGTGTTGATTTTGCTAACTTTACAAACGACGCAGAAAACTACTTCAAAAAGAAGTACATAAGTGAATGTGTGACTTTAGCAGATAAAGGCGTGGCCATTTCACCAGAACAAATACTTAAATCTTTAAGAGTTGGTGGAAATGGAGATAGATCGACAGCACTGTCTAACTATAAAATAGCACTGCAGAATATTTTAGACTCTGATGCGTTTATAGAAGATAAGATGGCGCAAATCCAGGCCCTAGACAACAGGTATACTAGCTCAAACATTTCAATACAGTATAAAAATAGTAGTGCCCAAACAATTACAACTACTCCTTATGGACTTTTTAGAGAAACAGTCGCTCAATGTGAGCAAAAATATACTCAAGACGATACATACTCTACAGAACAGTCTGGCCAAGTCTCAAAACAAACTCAGGTTTCGAGAGCTAAAACATACTTAAATGAATTAAAAGAATTAGAATCAACATTTGCAGCTACTATAGGTAACCAAATCTATGACTCAGTAATCAACTGTTCAGGAAGAAGTGAAAATACAAATACTTGTTCTGCTGATGGTATATTTGATCAAGGGAGTGAGGCATTTTGTGTTAAGCATGCTTCAACTTGTTCTGGAAGAGTACAATCTTGCTACTCTGAAGCAAATACATTAGTTGAAAATAAGAAAGCAAAAATTAAAGCATATCAAGCAACATATAACAAAAATGTAACAGCACTCGTTGCGAGACAAGAAGCCTACCTTGCGCAGGTTAAGGCACAAGTTTTAGCTGACGCAGACTACTTAAAGCAATACTTCCCTGGAGCTAACTTTAACTATCCAGAAGAATTATTTATTCAAATGCCAGAAAATGAAGAGAGTGAATTCGGCGTTGACCTACTTGGTGGAGGGTCATTAAACTTTTTAGAAAACCTTCCAGATCAAATAGCAAAACTAAAAGAAACACTTCAAGAGCAATCTGGAGAAATAACAAATGTGGTAAGCGACTACATTGCAACTCAAAAAGATGCAATCCAGACTCAAAAGGCGAAATGGGAAAACTTAGCTACAAACTGCTCAACAGCAGAAACAAGCTACAGAGAATTTGTTAATTCACAAAATATGCAAATGCAACAATCTCAACAAGAACTTATGGGTGAAGTTGGAAACTTTTGCCAAAAATACGAACAGCTTGGAAATTTAAATCCTGCAGCTGGTTGTGATGATTCAGACTACTCAGCACAAGCACTTTATGAAACAGTTGGTGGTGTAGCTAATTATATTTCAAATGAAACTGAGTACGGAGTTACTGAGTATAGAAAGTTATGTGCTAGAGCAAATAATGAAAGAGAACGAGGGACAGAAGATGATGACGATACACCAAAGAATCCGTCATCTCTAGCTGAAGTCTGTAATGATAATGGTGATGATATAGACGGTGTAATAGAAGACCTTACAAAACAGGCCATGACTTCACTACCAACAGACTTAGAGAAGTATAAAAAGAAGATTGAAAAGTTTATCACATCTGGCGATGATGACGATCTACCAAAGACAGTAAAGACGTCTGACTACTTCAAGAAAGTAATAAAGCCTATCTCGTCAACGGCATCTAAAAAAGATTTTGATAACAAATCTTTTTACGAAACAGAAATCGACAATATCCTAAACGGTACTGCTAAGTACTCAGACAGTGAAGTTGCAAGTTTTGCTTCAAAACTTAAAGATGCAGACTGCTCTAAACTAAATGAAGCAGAAGCTAAGGCCTGTGAAACATCAAAAGGAAGCTTAAAAAGTAATCCAAGACAGGCACTAAAAGATCTAGCAAGTGACTTAGGCTCCAGTTCACTAACTTCTCTTGGTCTTTCAGGAATAGAGAAAGATGACTTTAAACGTACAGGCGCCGCCAAGGGAGTACTTGCAGATAATTCTAGTAAGGCACTTAATAAACTTAAAGAATCTAAAAACAATTTCTGTATCGCTCATGAAAATGACGCCATTCTTGCTGCTGTTGAAGACTGTAAAGATTCAAAGAAGTCTTCTTGCTTCAACGAAAAGTTAGAATACCACAGAAAAAGTATGCAAGAATCAACGAAGTCTGCTGATCGTGCCATCGCAAGTATTACAGATAACTCTCTATCAGCAGAGTGGAAAAAGATTGGAGAAGTAACTGCAAATTCCCAATGCCAAGCAGCAGATAGCAGTCAAAGAACAGCAGAAGGATTATATCAACAAATGCTACAAATCGGAGGAGCCGACTACAGTGGTCAGCAAGGCTTCGGTAAATAAAATAGTACGTTAACGGAAAATACATGGAAGATTTGAAAAGAAACGGAATGTTCAATTTTAAAACGAGAAAACAGACAATTTTAATGTCTGCTCTTGTTGCGTATACCCTTTGCCTTACTTCATGTGTACCTAGCCAAAGCGGTGGTTCGACCTCTTCCTCAGGAGGAGTAGCAAATACCTCAGCTTCTGTAAATGTCGGGTACGGTAGAGTCTTACAAGACAACCCTATTATCTTATCTGGAAACGCTTCATTAGATCATACCGTAAACTTAAATTCATTACTTAGAACTCAACAAGACTTTGTAACTGATGGTCAGTATTTACAAAAAACATGCGTAAATGATCCCCACTGCTTCGAAGTAAAAAAAGACAGTATAAGTAGCTTATACCAGTCCACTAATCAGAAATGGGCCTTCGATACAAGTACCGATGAATTTGACCAAGTTCAAATGTTCACACATATGAATTGGATGATTTCGAAGTACAATACTGACCTTACTTCAACTTACTCAACATATTACGGATCAAACCCTTCCGGTTTATCTACGTCACTACCAATGAGCTTATTTACAAGTGGAGCAACATGGGAAACATCACCGCTTAGAGGTTATGCTCTTTGTGATGATCTTCCAAATAATGCATTTTTTAGTCCCTCTACGTACTCGATATGCTTAGGCTATGACAGCATATATGAAAATGTAAAATTTGTTCAAGATCCTACAACACTATATCATGAGCTAGGACATGCTCTTGTACATAATGCAATGAACTTTAGAAATAGAGCAAGCGGTACTGTCGCAATTGAATCAAACCTTGGTTACTTCTCATATGACGAGGGGAAGGCCATAAATGAAGGTATTGCGGACTTCTTTAGTTACTATATGAATGGTAGAGCACATATTGGAGAATGGTCTATGGGAAGGTTTTTAAACCTTAGTAGACCAATGCAAGAAAGTGATGATCTTCATGTTGCTGGAGTAAGTGAAACTTCTGAGGGAAGACTCTCCTATCCGACTTACTTAGGATATGATCCAAATAATCCAGAAGAAAACTATGAAGAAATTCACTACGCTGGACAGATTGTTTCTCACTTTCTAGTAGCATTTACAAAAGATCTTGAAACGGCTTGCTCATTTAACAACTCATACGCAAGAACGTTTACTTTTAGACTCCTTATGGAAACATTATCCTACCTTGGAGATTTTTCATCTTATGGAATAGAAGGGTTTTCTACATATGGAGTTAACCATACTCCGGAGAATGCAAAAGAATGGCTACAAAAAAATAAGCCAATCACTTATAGAAGATTTTCTCAAACATTCTCTAGATTTGTTAAAACTTCCCTAGCAACAGACTCTAGTTTATGTAACTTCAATTCATATAATATTCAAAGACTAGAGCAACTCCTAGATGATTATGGATTACTACTATTTAAAAACTATGACATTAATGGAAGTAGATCGATAGCTGAAACAGTTCAAAAAGTAGAAGAGCTAAATAGACAAAAGACAGTATTAATAAAGAAGAATCAACTCCTAGTTGAAAGTAGAAGTGGAAGATCTGAGGCCTTCATTTTTGATAGCTATTCAGATATGAATGCAGCTGCATCTAGCTTAACAAATGGGTTTATTGATGGCTCTTTGAGTACTACAATATTTGAAAATGGAAATCTAAAATATAACAATGGTAATGGACAAGTTAGTCCTGGAGAACTTGTAGGGATTCTACTAAATCTTTATAATAACTCAAATAGTACAATGGCCGGAGTTAGAATT
The DNA here is from genome assembly GCF_041587335.1 of Halobacteriovorax sp. Lineage (GTDB taxonomy): Bacteria > Bdellovibrionota > Bacteriovoracia > Bacteriovoracales > Bacteriovoracaceae > Halobacteriovorax. Next base: position 2,641 of record NZ_JBFGYP010000070.1, on the reverse strand, counting down.
TTAGCCAACGACTGGGACCATATGCAGGATGGAAAACCTTGTAATAACTTTACAGATAACTTCCCTAGTGCAAGTCAAGGAGGGGCCTCAGTCGCTCTATATCCAGGCTGTGCTGATGAAGCTCTTGATAATGGAGTTGGTGTCTTAGATTCTCAAACTGTAGAACCAGTATGTTTTTTCCAAGATACGCAAGATGATGCTGCCATTTGGGTTAGCCAAGAAGCGTTCATGACTTCAAAAGCTATTGAAGCAACTGAATGCTTGGGTGGATCAAGCTCTACTAAAGACTGTTTAATAAGATCACCAAAAGGTGCGGACGTTGCTTGGTACTCAAGAATTGATCCAAAGAAAACATGGGCGGAAACTCTAGTTGATAGCAATGGTGAAAATGAATTCAAGGCCAGTAACATATTCTTCTTAGAAGTAAGCCCTTCTATACCTCCAGGGACTACGGTCAATTGTAGATTAAGAGCAACTTTCACTAACTGTGAAGATTGTCACAATATAACAAGTAACGATACTGGCAACACGTACTCAACTAATGTAAATACTCCATTTGAGCAAGTTGGCGATGAGTACAAGGACTACAAATACTCTGGTGCTGACCCATATAAAATTATTAACTTTCAATTCACGGTAATCGATTAATGAAATTATTTAAAAACCTACTATTTATCGCAATACTTGCTGTTCCAGTTTATTACACAGCAAAGATAATGAACACTAACGAAGACAAATCCTGGCAGACTTATTATAAATCTCCTGAAGGGACAAACGTTCATCAAACAACATATAAGGAAAAGAAAAGAGTTCGAATAATTTCTGATGCCATCACAAAATCTAAAACTAGAGAACCAGCTTCTATTCCTAGACCTAGGCACAAGAAAACAAATAGAGAAGTACTTGGAAAAATTGATAAAGATACACTCTTTGAAAATACACCAAATAGTAATTGGAAAAAGATTTATGCTGACGACCTATTAAGTAAGCTTGGGCCAGATAGTAAAGTCTATATCAAAAAGAACTTAGGGATTATCAGAGTCATTGCTGGGAAAGCGACTTATATTGAGCAAGTTCAGGTGACAATACAAAATGATGCTGACTCTCCACCAAATAGTTTTGAAGCACAAATAGATGCACAAACCGGTAAGCAATTATCTGTATGGAATAAAACAAATTTTGAAGATACTAAGAACGATATAATTATGAAAAAAAGACTAGTCCCTTAGGAACTAGTCTATACTTAATTTAAACTAGAAATCTAGAGGAAGAGAAGCACCAATAACTACTTCATTAGAGCTATAATCAGCTGTTGTTTCTGTTCCTGCACTAATATCTTTAAACTTATCAAGTGAAATCATTCTAAATTCAAGATTTAGACTAACAAATGGAAGGCCTGTAAAACCTACTCCAAGAGTCGTTGTATTTCCTGAAAGCTCATCACCAGCAGCACCGATCCAAGTTGAGTTATTATCAAGTTCCCACTTAGTGCTAAATGTATAACCAACATATGCTCTTAAAAGAATTGGAAGCTCATAACCAACGAAAGCACCTAGCTCAGTCCCAGAATAATCTTGGTCTGTCCCACTATTTGCCCAAGTCCCCCCACCAGTGTGAGAATCATAACTTAAAGATCCAGAAGTTTTTCTGTACTCTAATCCACCCATAAGTCCTAGGAAGCTATAACCTAATCTCGCCCCCATTTGAGGACCTGTATATTTATTGTCAGCAGTCTGTGAGCCAGACTTATACTCAGCGGAACCAATTCCAAAACCTACGAAAGGCTCAACAAGTACACCTGCAAAAGAGTTTGTACTAAAAAGTAGTAATGTAAAAAGTGAAAGTAATTTGATATTTTTCATATATCCTCCATGATTTATTTTTCTAGGCCCAACCGTGGACCATTTGTATTAAGTATGACAAATAACTCTCCTAGCAATGAGATATTTGTAAATTCTTCAATGAGTGAACAATCTCTAATCATTATAGTATAAATTTTGAAAAAATACATAAAAAGGACATAAAATGAAGTACTTAGTAGTCTTAATCACATTAATCAGTACAAATATATTTGCTCTAAACTTTGAAGTTGTAGACTCTTGCTCTAAAGAAGCTGTATTTAGTTCTGTAGTTACAGATAGTTACGCAACAGTAGGTGAATTAAGTTTAGATGTACTAGAGAAAAACTCAATCCAAAACCTATCAAGTCAATTTGGAATTTCTCAACTTATGAACTCACCTATTGGATTAGATGCTATGGAAGTCTTAAGTGACACTATAATGCGATCACACGGTTGGTGCTACTCAGTAGACGGGGAAGTGCCTGAGCTACTCATGAATGAATTTGAACTTACTGGTGAAGAGAAAGTAATCACATGGTTTATGGGTTATTCAACTTACGTTGGAAATATGCAAACTGGTGAGGCCACATGGGAAGGTCAATGTATTCCTAGTAACTCACTTCCACAGTCACCGTTTCCTGAACTTTGTGACTAATAGTTAATTCCTATGCGTTGGTTGTACCGTCCAGGTACTTCCAACCTACCTTATATACTTACTCGTAAATTTACTTGGAGAAAAAATACACCTTGAAGAGATATTCTTTCTAGTTGTGATTTCTTTAGAGCAAGAATTTTGAATT
>NZ_JBFGYP010000069.1:0-15548 GCF_041587335.1 Halobacteriovorax sp. | reverse complement strand
TAACAAAGAAAGTTACAGGTAATTTTAAATATTCATTTGGATATAGTTATACAAAGAACTCTTCAATAAAGTCTGATTACGATTATTCAAAACACGTAACAACTTCATCTATCAAATACTCCTTCTAATAAGGAGAAAGGTTTTTTATGTGGTCTAAAATCATAAAATACCTAGGGTTTATCATCATAATATCTTTCTCTTCACTAAGTGTATTTTTCTCACTTACAGAGAGAGATATTGAAGATCCTAGTATCAAAGAAAAAATCTCTTATACAACTTTTTTTGAAAATAGATTTTTTGATTTTCGAATGAGGCAAACTCTAGACCCCAAGAAATTTGATAAGAAATTAGTTATGGCAGACATTGATGATTACTCTCTAAAAGAGCTAGGCCAATGGCCAGTAGGTCGCCAAACCTGGGCAAATGTTATTGATAAACTAAGGATATATGGCGCTAAAGTTATTGCCTTCGATGTTTTCTTTGCTGAAAATAGTATGAGCTGTGGTGAAACCTCTGTCGATGATATCATGGCACAATCAATTATAGATTTCCAATCAATCCCTGGTAATAAAGTTATCCTTCCATACTCACTAGATACACAAGGTTCTGATCAATTCGAAGAACTACCAGATCAACTATACAACTATGTTCTAGATACAAAAAACAGTGAAGGGATTGAGTTAAAACCAAAGAGAGTCTCTAAAGCAGTTTGGCCAATTGAGAAACTTCTCAATACCGAAGCTAGCTTAGGACATATTCAAGTTGAAGCTGACAGCGATGGAATTATGAGACATTACCAGCTTGTTGGAAATATTGACTCTCTCTATATGCCCTCATATGCACTTCAAGCATATACGGACTACACGGGAGATAGCCCTGTTCTAGAGATGCTCAATATTGGAGATTATAAATTCAAGCTTGCGACAGGAAACATAGAGCTAAATTATAAAGGCGAGGCCAACGTAAGATGGTTTGGTAATGAACAACAATTTCCACGAGTAAGTATTGCTGATATTGTTAAGTCTTTTCCTGAAGATGAGAAGATGAAAGAGATTTTCAACAATACAATTGTCTTTGTTGGTGCCAGTGCATATGGAGCTTATGATCTTAGACATACGCCGGTGGATGCAATGCTACCTGGAGTATACTTTCATATGAATATGACAAATATGCTTCTCAATGGAAACTTTTATAAACCTCAGCAAAATTCAACATTCATATCATGGGCAATCCTTCTAGGAGGATCACTGATCATTTTATTAATTCAATTCTTTGGTAACGCTATTCTTGATATTGTTTCTACTATTGTATTAATTGGGGGGCTCTACTACGTAGACACCTATCACTTAATACCAAGAGGATATGAAGTAAAACTCTTCTTCTGTTTCTTTTCGATTATCTGTAGTTACTCTTGGAACACCTTTCTACACTTTTATCTAGCGAACAAAGATAAGGCCTTTTTAAAGAATGCCTTTGGATCATATATATCTCCTGAACTCATTGATGAAATGTACACCTCAGGTCAACACCCTTCTCTAGGTGGAGAATGTGGAACAAGAACTGCTTACTTCACAGATATTCAAAGTTTTTCATCTTTTTCTGAAAAGCTATCGGCAACTCAACTTGTTGAGCTACTCAATGAATATCTAACTGCCATGACAGATATCCTACTAGAAGAAAAAGGAACACTTGATAAATATGAAGGTGATGCCATCATCGCTTTCTTTGGGGCTCCGATGCCACTTGAAGACCACTCAACTAGAGCATTGAGAGTTGCAGTAAAAATGCAGCGTTCACTATTACAACTAAGAGAAAAGTGGGTTTCAGAGGGTGATAAATGGCCTCAAATTGTCAAAGAGATGAGAATGAGAATTGGTATAAATACTGGTGAGATCGTTACAGGAAACATGGGATCGGCTTCACGTATGAACTATACAATGATGGGAGATTCCGTAAATTTAGCAGCAAGATTGGAAGAGGCAGCAAAACAATACGGTATCTTCACACAGACATCTAATTACACTCTTGAAGACTGTGACAAAGACTTATTCTTATTTAGAGAATTGGATACCATACTAGTTGTTGGTAAGTCCGAACCAGTAACAACATACGAAGTTTTGGAAATGAAAGAGGATGCATCAGAACTACTGATTAAGCTTCAAGAGGTCTTTGCAGAAGGTCTAGCACATTACAAGGCCCAAGAGTGGGATAAAGCAATAGAGTGCTTTAAGGTGTCTCTAGAGCTTGAATATGAGCGCTTCCCTCTTCTTAAAGATAAGAAGAATCCTTCTCAAATTTATATAGAAAGAAGTGAAGAATTTAAAGAGATTCCGCCACCTCCAAATTGGGATGGAGTTTATACACTTACTTCAAAGTAAAAAACATCTAGGTACTAAGGGCCCTCCTTAGTACCTTCAGGGTAACATCTTAAATATTTTAAAAAGACAAAGAACACACTCACTTCATTCATAACTTATTCTTATTTATTCTATAAAATGGTATAATTCTTAAGGTTAAATTATATAAGCAATTCAGAACCTTGCCCGAAAGGTAACTGGGGGTTCTTCATGAAATTAAATATCGGTCAAAAGATTCTGCTTATTGTAGTTATTCCATTTGTAATGTTTGCAGGTTTTTCTATTTATTCATCTTACCAAAATACATCAGATAACTTAATGAAAGAAAAGAGATTATCTATTGAGTTCGTTGCACAGACTGCAATGAAGGTCATTGAAGAATATCAAGAAAAAGTAGATAGTGGGGAGCTTACAGAGCAGCAAGCAAAAGACCAAGCAGCGAAAACTATTTCAAAGATAAGATATGGTCAAGATGGTGATGACTATTTATGGGTTAACGACTCTACTCCAATACTGATATCTCATCCAAAGGCCAGCCTTGTTGGAAAAGATATGACCGAATTTAAGGACAAGGCAGGAGCAAATATTTTTGTATTATTCGCTCAGATTGCTAAGGCCAATGGATCAGGTTTTCTCCAATATATTTGGAACGATAAAAAAGATAAAGATAAGTTTGTGCCTAAGCTCTCTTATGTTTTATATAATGAAAAATGGGACTGGACTCTTGGAACAGGAATCTATATCCAAGATGTTCAAGCAACAATAAATTCCATACTGATAGCTGATTCTATCAAAGTGGGAATTGCCATGATTATTCTTGTTCTAGCAGTGACATTAATTGTTAAGAAAAATATACGCGAACCACTACTAGAAATTGCCAATAAGTTATTTTCAACTTCAGAAGAGGTTGCAAAGGGAGCAAAGGATAGTTTGAATAATTGTGAAAACCTTGCATCTTCCAGTCAAGAGCAGGCCTCAAGTCTTCAAGAAACTGTTTCTTCAGTTGAAGAGATCAACGCTATGATCTCTAGAAATGCGACATCAGCAGAAGAGTCAAAAACGACGTCATTAGAATCTCAAAAGTCGGCCAGTAATGGTAAGCAAAGAGTTGATGAGATGCTTACAACAATTGATGAAATCGCAAGTAACAACGATAATGTTATAAACCGAATGCAACAAACAAATGATGAAGTCACAGAGATTTTAAACATTATAAAAAATATAAATGATAAGACTAAAGTCATAAACGATATAGTTTTTCAAACAAAGCTTCTGTCTTTTAACGCTTCAGTTGAAGCAGCAAGAGCTGGAGAATCAGGAAAGGGCTTTGCAGTAGTAGCAGAAGAAGTTGGTGCACTTGCTAATATGTCTGGTAACGCATCAGAAGAGATTAGAGAGCTAATTGAGAGTAGCATGACAAAGGTTGAAGGAATTGTCTCTAGTACGACATCAGTCATGGAACGGATGATAGAAGATGGAAAAATAGCAGTCTCAAAAGGAAAAGATCGAGCACAAGAGTGTAAGATTGTATTAGATGAGATTATCAATAACGTAGATAATGTTAACCGCAAGGTTGCAGAGATAGCAGAGGCATCAAAAGAGCAGTCTCAGGGTGTACATGAAATATCAAAAGCAATGGAACTTCTCGATCAAGTCTCTCATAAAAATAACGATGTCGTTGTAAGTACAGAAGCATCATCAAAGGAACTTCAAAAAGAAGCTGATGATTTAATTCTTGTTGTTGAGCGAGTGAGAGAATTAGTTAACGGAAAGAATGCAGCTTAAGAAATATTGGCAGAAGGTCTCCCTTCTGCCATTTTTTGTATTAATTAGTAAGCTAGAGTTTCTCTGATAGCGGCAACAACTTTACCAGTATTAGGAAGAACTGCTTTTTCAAGAATTCTATTAAACCCTACAGGAGTAAACTCAGATCCAACTCTTTTTACAGGAGCATCTAGAGACTCAAAACACTTTTCATTGATAAGGGCAACAAGCTCTCCACCAAATCCAGCGAATACCTTATCTTCATGAACAACAAGACATCTATTTGTTTTAGAAACAGACTTGATAATCCCCTCTTCATCGATAGGGCTGATTGATCTAAGGTCAATAACTTCAATATTCTTACCATCTTCTTTAGCAATAAGCTCAGCTGCCTCAAGACAGTGATGAGTTGTATTACCATAAGTTAAAACAGTAAGGTCACTTCCCTCTTTTCTAACTCTACATTTACCAAATGGAACTTCGAAGTCCTCAGGAACTACCGCCATAGCTTGTTTAGCGTTATAAAGAGACTTAGGCTCTAAGAATAATGTTGGTCCTTCACTTCTCATTGCAGTTCTAATTAATCCTGCAGCATCATCAGCAAAAGATGGACAAACAATTCTCACACCAGGAATACCAGCAAGGTTTCCTTCAAGGTTTTGAGAGTGATAAAGACCACCACCAATATATCCACCAGAAGCTAATCTGATTAGGATGTTTGGAGCAAAGGCTCCATTTGATCTCCAGTAGTCATGAGAACACTCAACATATTGTTCCATCGCTGGCCAAAAGTAATCAGCAAACTCAGCACCTTCAACAACAACTCTAATGTCTTTATTAAAACGAGAGAAACCATTTGCAGTACCTAAGATAAAATCTTCAGCGATTGGACCATTGAAAACTCTTTCTTTTCCAAACTCTGCTTGCATTCCTTTAGAAACATTAAAAATACCACCCTTATCTTTGTTGGCCATATCTTGACCCCAGATAAAAGTATTTACATTATATCTAAATTCTTTTTTAAGCTGACCATTTAGAGCATCGATGAACTTCATCGGCTCGCCTTCTTCATTGTGAGTTCCATCAACATACTTCTCAGGCTTATATGGCTCTGGAAGTACAAAATCATGGATAGACTCTGGCGCAGGGTTCGGTGCTTTCATAGCTAGAGAGTGAGCTTCTAAAACAGACTTCTTAGACTCATCGTCTACAGTAGTTAACTCTTTCTCAGTGAAGATTTTTTCACTAATTAAAAGTTTTCTAAAAGCTGCATATGGATCCTGAGCAACAGCGTCTGCAATTTCTTTTTCATCTCTATATAGTTCATGCTTATCAGAGTTTGAGTGAGATCCCATTCTTACACATTTTGCATGTACGATAACAGGTTCTGAGTTTTCTATAGCATGCTTTCTTGCGGCACTCATCGCATTCATAGAATCAAAAACATCTTTTCCATCACAATGGATAATTCTTAAATTCTTAAGTCCAGTAAAGTTATCTGCAACAAATTCATTTGCTGTTTGATCTCTTTTTGGAACTGAAATTCCGTATCCATTATCTTGGAATACGAAAACTACAGGTAACTTCTCATTAGTTGCACCGTTAATAGCTTCGTAGCAATAACCTTCAGATACTGAAGATTCACCTTGAGAAGAAATAGCAACACCTGTGTGCTTATATCTCTTCATTGCTCTTGCTACACCTACAGCGTGAAGAGTGTGGTTACCAGTACAAGAAGATACGTTATGAATATTCCACTCAGGCTTAGCAAAGTGGTTAGACATATGACGTCCACCAGAAGCAAGGTCAGTTGCTTTTGAAATCCCGTTTAAGATTAATTCTTCAGGAGTACAACCAGCAGAGAGAGCAGTAAGCATATCTCTATAATAAGGAAATAGGTGATCTTCATTTAGAGTAAACACCTGTCCAATTGCTAATTGAATAGCATCATGACCTGCGTATGGAGCATGATAAGACCAACCAATGGCCTGCTTTAGATAGTTAGGAGCACGAAGATCAATAAGTCTTCCAACTGTCATCAGTGTGTACCACTGCTTAAGTGTTGCTTTGTCAGTTTTCTTTAATGAATAATTTAATTCGTTTTTGTTAAGCATAGTTATTTCCTCTACGGATTTCTAAAATTTGTCATGTGTTTGAAAGTAAATACTTAACCATATTTCTAAGGGTTTGGAAACTCTTGTCGAATGTACGCCTTGCACAAAGATATCGTTTTTATACACAATGCATGGTGAAATATTAGCTGTTTTAAGGTTAAATGTTAGATCAAGCTTATGATTAATAAACTTTATAGGAGAATATATGCCAATCGCTACACACGAACAATATTGCGCAATGCTAGATAAGGCCAAAGAAAATGGTTACGCCTACCCTGCCATTAACGTTACATCTACATCTACAGCAAATGCAGCTCTGGCCGCTTTTGCAGAAATGAAATCAGATGGAATTATCCAGGTTTCTACAGGTGGAGGAAAATTTGCTTCTGGAGTAGCTGTTGGAAATGAAGTTCTTGGTGCAATCTCAATTGCTCAACACGTACATTTAATGGCTGAGCAGTACGACGTCTGCATTGCACTACATACAGACCACTGCCACCCAGAGAAAGTAGATTCATTTCTTATTCCACTAATTGAAGAAACTGAAAAAAGAAGAGCACAAGGCCTACCTAACCTTTTCAACTCACATATGTTTGATGGCTCTGTACTTCCAACAAATGAAAATATTGAAATGAGTAAAATGCTTCACGAGAGATGTGCTAAGTCAGAAATCATTCTTGAGATTGAGACAGGTGTTGTTGGTGGTGAGGAAGATGGAGTAAATAACGAAGATGCTCCTGCAGACAAACTATATACAAGCCCAGAAGAGATGGTAGAAGTGACAAAAGCTCTACGCCCAATTGGTAGATTTATGTACGCTGCGACTTTTGGAAATGTTCATGGTGTTTATAAGCCAGGGAACGTAAAACTTAGACCAGAGGTTTTAAGAGATGGACAAGCAGCCATTGCTAAAGAGCTCGGTGAAGATGCTACAAATTGGCTAGTGTTTCACGGTGGTTCAGGATCAGAGCTAAGCGAGATTCATGAAACTCTTGGTTATGGTGTAATCAAGATGAATATTGATACAGATACTCAATACGAGTACTCTCGTGCAATTGTAGACCATATGTTTAAGAACTACGATGCTATGTTAAAAATTGAGGGAGAAGTAGGAAACAAGAAATTCTACGATCCTAGAGCATGGATGAAGGCCGGAGAATTAAATATGACGGCAAGAATCGCAAAAGCTTGTAGAGACTTAAAGTCAGATGGAAAATCAATTCTTCTGTAAATAAAATATGCCTGGCCCCTCCTCAAATAGAGGGGCTAATTACCTGTTTTCACTACCACACAAAATTAACTTTCTTAACTTTAAAGTAATTTCAACAAGATCCGTTACGTAATTAAAGAGGTTTCAAAGACCTATTAAAAACTAGGACTAAGTTGAAAATGAAACAGTTAGGAATCATCTCACTTTTTTTATTATTATCACTCTCTTTAACATCTTGTAACTCAGGAGGAGAAGGCTTCGCAGCACTCGAAGAAACTGGCTCCCTAAATCAAGATGAGGGAGATACTCAAACTGACGAAGAGATAGTTATTGATTCTTTTTCTCCAATTGGTGATCCCGTCGTTTTAATAACAGGCCAGGAGAAAACATTTGGTATCAATGTGGCCAGTGGTGCGGGAGAAGTTAACTTTACCTTTTCTATAAACAATGTGGTTTTACAATCATCTAATTCTCCATTTCTAAGTGTAAGCTCAAATAGTGTGACGAGCGGAACTCATCAACTAGAGGTATTAGCTGAGAATTCTATATCTACGGCCTCTCATATTTTTAACCTACAAAAAAATACTCCTCCAACCATTAGTCTAAACTCAGAGGGTAGTAATACTATTAACTGTGTATCAGGAAGCTATTCTATGAGTGTATCTGCATTTGATGCAGACTCTGATACTTTAAATTTTTCTTATTTTTTAAATAATACTGAAAACAATACTTTTATAAGCAGTAGTAGCGGCCTAAGTTCGGCCTCTTTAACCTTTACTCCAAACTGCTCTATATCTGGAACCAATACAATTACTGTTAGGGTTACAGATCAAAATGGTGAATACCAAGATTATTCAAGTTCAGTAATAGTTACGAACCCAAATATTGCCACCATAGATGCATTCTCACCTACTGATAATCCTATTGTCATAAGGAGTACAGAATCAAAATCATTACAAGTCTCTGCTTCAGGTAACCCTCCTCTTTCTTATGAATGGAGTATATCAGGTGGTTCCACAATAGCTACGTGTAATGACTCATCAACGTGTTCAATATCAGGAGGAGACTTTAGTCCAGGTGCATATGTTATTACATCAAATGTTGAAGACTCTCTTTCAACAAGTGCTAGTAAAGACTTCAATGTTATTTTGAACTCTAAACCAACAATTACATTTAAGTCTCCTGATAACACACAGACAATACAAATGAATTGTAGTTCTAGTAAGAATTTTAATTTAACTATTGAGGATTTAAATTTTTCAAACCCTGGTCAAACATACACAATAGATTGGTACTTAGACGGATTTCCAAATTCTAAAATATCCAAGACAAATAATACCGCCGTTCATCCAATACTATCAGATGTAACATTCTCCCCTGAATGTGATAGCTCACTTATTGGAGATCATGTAATAAAAGCAATTGTCAGTGATCAATATGAAACAGTAGAAGTTTCGTGGAATTTAAATATCAATTACAAGAGTGACCAATGTAATAACCTTGATCCAGGGGAAGTGTGTACATTAGCAGGACTACCAGGAATGGGAAGTGGACTTCAAGTTTCAGAAGGAAAAAGTAGAATATACCCTGACTACCTTTTGAAGCACCCTACTGGGGGTTGGTTTGTATCTGACTCTTATTTAGATGTTATATGGTTTTATAACGATACAGCTTCTGCAAAGACAGTCTTAAATATAGAGGTACCAAGTGGAGCGTTACAAGTAATAGTAGGAACAGGTGGAAGAGGCTCAGGTACTGATGGGCAAACTGGAAGAAACTTTCCTCTGTATGATCCTAAAGGGATGGCGTTTGATAGTACTACAGGAGATTTATATATTGCGGAATATTCAAACCATAGAATAACAAAAGTCACAACATCTGGAGTCGCATCCTACTTTGCTGGACAATATAATGGTAGTAACGCAAATGAAGTAACTCGTAAGGGTGCTAGGTGTAGAAACCCTAATAATCTAGTCCTTGATAAAGATGATGATAAACTATTTGTGACTTGTTACGGAAATTCTAGCTCTGGCCAAGGGACAATTAAGTACTACAAGCTATCAGAGGACAAAGGGTACACATTTGTATTGAAGGGAACTAATACTGAGGGAACAACAGTACTTTCAGGAAGTGCTAGAACAAGAAGAATGTATTCATTAATTAAACATCCAGGGAAGAAAATACTCTACGGTGCTGATCTAGAAAGATGTGAGGTCATGGCATTTAGTTACGGTGACACTGAATCCTACTTTGACGGAGATGTCGTTCTAAATTCTGATACTTCTAAAAGACTTACAAGAAATGATAGCTGTGGAAATACAATTAACAGAGCTTGGAATGATGGAGGAGGAAGATTAAGAACTTATAGTCTCGCTCTGAAAATGAATGGAACTGCCTTAGAGGGATGGTTCATATCAAACTATAATGACAGAAGAGTTATCTTTTTAAATAACCTGGCAACTGATCAAACTATTGGAGGAAGAACAGTCCCGGGGAAAATGTATAATAATGTCTTTGGAGATGGAAACGCTGACTATTCAAGAGTTAAGCCGGCCTTCACATCAACATATGTGAATGGACCATTTGGAGTCTATGTGGATAACTCTACTCTCTTTGTAGCGGATAGGCTTAATTACACAATTGGAACACTAGAGCTAACAGAAACAAATGGTGATGTAGGAGATCTATTTGTATCAAGCTCACACGGTGGATACGACGGAGAGATTGATAAGAATCTTAATGAAGTAAAGATTAATAGACCAGGAAGTATGAGCTTTAACAGTAGTGATAACTCTATTTATTTTAATGATAATGGAAACTATAGAATAAGAAAAATTGACTTAACAACAGGTATTCTCAGTAGTGTTGTAGGTCGAGGTCAAAGTGGAGTTGCCAATACAAACCCAGAAAGTATCTCACAAGTCTATACTAGAAACTTAGGTGGTCTTCAAAGTATGCCGGATGATAATTTAATTTTCTACACAGACTTTGAAACAAATAATGATACCAGCGATAGAACATGTGTTGCTCGTGTTGCAAATATAAGCGGAGAAACTAAAACTGTATTTGGGCAAACAATTAATGATCAAAAAGTTTCTACGGTTGCAGGAAATTATACATTTGGTTGTTCAACATGGCAGTCGAGCTATGAAAATAATGATTCTACGCAAGCTAGACTATATGAACCTAGAGGCGTAGTTGTAACAGAGGATCTATCAAAGCTATATGTTGCAAACAATAATTCTCACTGTATTCAAGAAGTCGATTCATCAGGTCTCATAACTAGTAAAATAGGTATATGTAACTCTAATGGTGATGTGTCTGGTGACTTTGCAACCGCTAAGTTGAATTATCCTGGAAATATCACACTAGACTCTGAAGCAACAGTTAGAAGTGACGGAAATATGTTTATTACAGAGAGAGTATTAACGACAAACTCTGCCATAAAATATGCAAATCTATCGAGTTCAACAATGACAGTTGCAGGAGTAGATATTGAGCCTGGTCAAGTTCAAAAGGTCGTTTCATCTATTAATTATTTGAGTGATGTCGTAACCTTTGAAGATCAAATTTGTTACTCTCAAGGGAGAAATGGTGATGGTGATAATTATGAAAATAGTGTTACTTGCATATCACGTACAACGGGTATCCCAACAATAAGAATAGGAAAATCGAGTGCTTCAACAGTCAAAGGAAAACTACCAGACTTGAATGAGTACGAGGGCCTGCCAGCGACTTCAATAACAATAGCAGAACCAACTGGTCTTACCTTTGATAACGAAGGGAATCTCTATATAAGTATTTATACAAACAATACGATATTGATGGTAAAGAAATGGTGGTAATTAATAATTAAAGACTATTCCTACATTGAGAGATGATTCAGTAGCTGTTGTTGACACTGGACCACTTAAGCGAATATATCTAAACTCACCTATCAAATCAAAGGATCTACGTAGGCCATAGATAGTGCCAACTTTAATACCTGGCCCTGAATATGCACTACGTATCGATTGATATTGTCTCTGATGAAAACCTAATCCCACGAAGGGACTAAAGTGAGAGCTAGATTTAATCTGTACGTTATCTAAAGTTACAGATTCGGTAGCTGTTTGAAAAGGAAAGTAATTAACACCTATATTAAATCCATAACTACTATCTCCACCCATAACTTTTTCATATAAAATAGAATAGCTAATATCAGCTACAATATTTGGTCTAATTTCATGAAAGTAAAATAAGTTATAACTACTTATTGAAGAAACAGAAGCTGCACTTGTAGTGCTTTTTGAAGATAGAGAGTAATAGCCTGTAGTAAGTCCAAACTTCCCTGCGTGTACATTCGTAGATATTAACAAAAAACTAAGCAGCAGTTTCTTCATGAATGCTCCTTACATTATCATTAGAAATATATTGTTCATGTATAACCCTTCCCACAGACTCTCTTAGCTCCCCTCTAACTGAAAGCTTTGGAGGGTTTGAATCTAAGGCCTTAAGATGAATCCCCAATAGGTACCTTTCTTTTTCACTCAATATAATATTCATTTTCTTTCTATAATCTCTTGAGATATTGAAATTCATTATAGCCCACTCCGATAATGAAAAGGCTTCAAAGATGACTCTTTTTATTTCATCGTCAATCTGAAAGAACTTATAAAAAGGTGGACGAACATTATAAAATGCTGAATCTTCCCCTAGAACTTTATATACCTCTTCTTCCTCTACAACCTCACACATCTTAAGATAAGATAATAGATCTTTTCGATCTCTAAATAATGATAGCGACCTTTTATCAAGTTCAGGGTAAAGGCGTATAGACTGTTGCATATACTTTTCTATTCTAGCAGTGTCCATTTGGTTATTACTTGTTTTTTCTGCTAAAACATCTCCCCAAGCACCAGGAAATATTTCACGCGCAATTGGAACTGAGATGTACTTTGGCAAATAAGATAAAATAGAGAGAGAGTCTTTTCGATCTATATCCTTTAAGAACCCAGCTAGCTTATCCCCCATTCTCCAACACTGTATAATCAAGCTTTCAAACTTTTCATTTTCGCAGTAGTCTCTATTTCGAAGCATAGTATCTAGTATATAAAAAATATCTCTATCAAGCTCTCCAGCATTAGAAAAAGCAGTGTACCACTTCTCATTTTTTCCTTTCTTAAAAACTAAGTCTTGATCTTTCTGCGAAAATTCAAAGATTAAATAACTAAATGATCTAGGGTTTTCATTAATTAATTTATCAAAAGTAAGCATATCTCTTAGATTTGGAAAGGTTCCTGACTTAGAGATTTCTAATATTTTACTTTGTATCATTCCAAGAGAGCTTGTTGGATCAGAGAAAGAAATCTTCTCCATTGAGGAGCCTTTATCAAGGTTTGCTTGTGTAAGACGTGAAGGCATCACACTAGGTCCTTGAATATCATTTTCTCCTGAACTTACACTCTTTCCAGTTTGAGAATCAACTTTAATTCGAAGAAACTTATTAAATGATATAAATGCTACAATACATACAAATAGTAGTGAGAATGCAATAATCATAAAACCAATATTCTTTTCACTAAGTACTATATTACTCAAACTCTTATTTAATAAGTTTTTTGGTTCTATATAGATATCGACAGAATCTCTGCCAGGAATAAGTCCAATAGATCTCAAAATTCTTTCTTTAAATAGGTCTCTATTACTTATCTCTATATCGTCTAGAAAGTTAATCTTCAGCTTAACTGAACGTATCTTTCCCATTAATTGAAAAACTGTCTTATTTGGATCATCCCAAAAATCAAGACTTTCAGTCGTTGTAGAGCTAAAGAAAGGTAGCACATCTTTCTCGCTAGATGCTGTTTTTACTCTTCTAGGATTCACTTTAACTTCGACACTAAACTTTGTATTAGGGTATGAAGCACGCATATATTCTTGTGTATTTAATCTAATATAGTTCTCAACTTCCACAACTCGGCCATTGGCCAAAGTAACACTCGAAACTAAGAACACTAATAATATAAGTATTATATTACTTTTCATTTTGGTCTCCTAAACTCTGATCTCTTCTAACGACAAATGCTACTGTCCTTTGAAGTTTCTTTACATTACTTTTATCATTGAGAGATATACCCATGAACTCTATAACTTTACGACTAAGAACGCCTTTGCCACTGATTTCCATTCTATTTGCATCTATCCCTATCTTCTCAAGCTCTGACTTTACAGCAATCGCCCTTAAGCCTGAAAGTTCAACATTATCTCTAAATCTACTTTTCTTTGTTACAGGAGATGAGTCAGTATAGGCGTGTATTACTAATTTATAGTTAGATAAAAAAGGCGATACTTTATTTGAAAAGTTTGTCATTAAATTATGAAATTTTTCATTAGGAGTAACTCTCCCACTATCGAAAAAACTAATATTTTTAAAAAATATTAAAAAGTTATCTTTATTTATTTTTTTAATTTGAATACTATCATCAACAACGATTTTATTGATTGGATCAGTTAAAGAGAGCGTTCCCTCAACACTTTCAACAAGAGAGTTATCCAATTGAGTCTTACTCTTTTCACCAAAATCAGTAGAGAAAAATAAAATAAAAAAAGATAGCAATATAGTAACAAGGTCACCATAACTAATTGCCCAACTCCCATGGCTATCGTCATCTTCTTGCTTACTTCGAAGCAATTTTGTTGAAGAGTTCATTTTATGACGCCTTTAAAAGTTTATTTGATAGAAAGTCATACCTTTTATTTGAGCTTACAAGGTATCCGTTTAAAACTTCCTGCGCTTCTAATAAGTTTGTTTTACTTTTTAGCATTAAGATAGTCTTGATTGATATCTCGCAAAGTATCTCATTCTCAGCAATATTACTTTTTATTCTCTCACCAATAGGATTGATAAATAAGTTAGAGAGCAATACACCATATAGAGTTGCAACGAGAGCAATTGCCATTGATAGACCAATTTCTTTGGGGTCAGCTCCTTGAGAAAGACTTCTCATTAAATTTGTTAAACCAAAGATAGTTCCCGCTAATCCAAATGCTGGTGGATATTTTGAAAGACCAATTAACCAAGAAGATATTGATCTACAATCATGAGAATAGTTAATAACCCTTTCAGTTAAGATATTTTCAATGCTTTTAGAATCAAACCCTAACTTAGCAAGCTCTATACCATCTCTTAGAATTGTCTTATCTAGCCTATTTGTTTTCTCAGTTGGATAATTCATGTTCAACACTTCAACACTATTTGCAATCGCTTTTTCTCTTTTCTTATTAGAAAAAGAAACTGAATTTAAAATCTCTCTAAAAATTGTTTTTAAATTCAAAGTAGGAAGTGTTACCACTGCAACAGAAATGGTTCCTAGAATAACCATAAGGAATGCAACGACATCCCAGTATTGAGCAATATTTTGTCCCAAATGTTCAGCTGATGCCCAAAGGCCAAAGCTTGCTAAAATCATACCTATAACGACTTTCACATTTCTCTCCTATCGAATTATCTTTCGATCTATCTTTTTTAAGATGGCCGCTCTTTCAAAGTTATTTGGCTGAATTGCATCTGCTCTAATATAGAACTTTCTGGCCTCTTCATAATTGCCATTCATGTATGAGATATTACCGAGTAGATCATTAACAATGGAAAGCTTTGGAAATTCCTCTTGTAAGCTTTTTAAATCTTTATAGGCCGAAGAGAGTTCCCCACCTTTGATTTTTCTATACACTTCAGCAATTTTAATACTAACTTTTTCTAGATTTTCCTCAAACTTATTATTGTTTAAATATTCATTTAGCTTAATAGATAAGTCGAAGGTGGTATCTAAATATGGTCTACTAAGAACAACTCTCTCCTGCCTATAGTTATCCTTCTCTATTAAAAGATGAATATACTTAGAGTTTTTGAATACTTCTGACACTGATGCATTTAAAGGAGATGTTCCTAAATCAGTAATCTCGCCGTCATTCTTAATAATTTTAATAGTAGCGCTATTTGGTACAGTTTTTATTTTAACGATCCCGGTGCCGCTACATGCTGAAAATAAAAGGAAAGTTAAAAAAGTTAAGTTCTTCATGCAATAAAGTTAACATAAATTAACCTCAAGAATAAGTGAAGAAGAT
>NZ_JBFGYP010000068.1:0-15567 GCF_041587335.1 Halobacteriovorax sp. | reverse complement strand
GTAAAAGAGCTCTTGTTTCCACCATTGAACATACTTTTTGAAAGTAGTAAAACTGGTGCTGAACTACTTCTTTCTGATTCGATTATAAAGTTACCATTTTGCCCTATAGAAATAGGACTTAACATTAGAGATCTACCTCTTGAAACTGGTCTAGCTTGGAAAAAATAACCAAAACCAGACTCTTTACCTTTTCTAACTCTTTCAGGAATCAGAACAATCAGTTTTTTCTCAGAATCATTTACATCAGTCTGAACAAGCATGTCATATTCAACTTCGTCACTATATTCATTCAATGTCTCAACTTTATAGAAACCATCTTTAAAGTTTAGAGAGGCCTTACTTGTGACCTCTAATTTTTGAACGAGTACATCCATTTCTTGGTTTACATTAATTGATCCTCGCTGTTGTGCTTGAGTAGTATTTGTAAAGCTCGTTAACATTAATGATACAAATAATATATTTCTTAATAGTGTTTTCATATTTTCACCTATTCCTTTTTTTAAAATTAATAACAAGACGATCTTCCAACTCTTACAACCGATATTTCTCTCTCTACCTTGCTCATCGTTGATCTAACGATATTTACTTGTCTGTAACTAGGTATTTGGGCCTGTCCACATTGGAAACTCTCAGTTAGACGCATAATATGATCTAGTCCATTAAGCCCAGCACAGAATTGTCTTCTATATACTGATTGTTGAAGAGTTTCTTTAGCCGCAGATGCAAAGCTATGGGCAACATCAAGCTCTACTTTATTAGAAGCTAAGGCCTCTTTAACTTTTTGATATGATCTTAAGTATTTAATACTTAATTGTTTCACCTTACCTAGGTAATCATTAAAGTAGTTCATGCTACTAAAATTATTACCGAAAGAAATATATGTATCTACAACATTTCTATAGTATGGGTTATCAAGATTTGTATTTGCCCAGTTCACAATATTTATAAGTTCTGTCAGCATCATGAATTCAACTTGAAGTCCAAGTCTTCTATCTGGTAAGTTCTTCTGAATAGAATCCTTAACTTTTTCAGATATTCTATAGCTGTTGATAATTGATGTTGCTGTATGAGGTGGAACATCAATGCTATCAAAGGCCACTTTATTTGCTGAATCCTTTAAGGCGTTGTGAAGCCTCATAACAGCAGAGTTATGATTTCCATACTTCCACTCATCAAAGGCCATCTTAAGTTGAACGTTAAGTTCTGATAGACTCTCTAGACATACTCCTCTGAAGTCTTCATAGAATGAGTTGTCCTGTAGTGCTCCATGAACTGAAGTAGCAGGTTGAGAAAACCTAATAGAATTCTGTGTAAGGTAACATGAATTAACTTTTGTTGGTGTATCAGCAAAAGAATTTAAAGATAATACTGATAAACATACTAGTAATGTTTTCTTGATGTTGTTCATTGTGTTCTCCTAATGTGTGTTGCGCTTTATTTTTTTAATAAAACGTTGTTTGTTGTCTGAACACAATTTACAAGAGAATAGAATTAGAAATGACTAACAGAAACTTACATAAATGAACCGAATAAAGAACGTAATATTAGATAGTTAACATATATTTAACAGATCTTCCCTTACCTGTTTGGACTAAAAGCCCCTTTTCAAGGAGAGAGCTGAGCTCTCTTTTCACTTGAGATTCAGAAATACCAGATGCTTCAACAAGCATTTTTCTAGATAAATACTCCTCTTCCTTCTTTCTAAACCTTAGAAAAATTTTGATAAGAAGAGATTGGTTACGATTATCAATCTGAGTCTCCTTATCAACACGTCGCTTGTAGTAATTAAAGGAGTACTTAGAGTTCCAAGAATAACCATCCTCTCCTTTAATTAATAAGTCTTTCACCTTTAGAGCAGACTTTAATCTTTGGATATTAGTATATACGCGTGAGTCATGTTTGAAAGGATCATATATTTCTCCCCATATTAAAGGCACAATTTCAACCTTGCCAATCTCTCTAGGACTAATTTCGAAAAATGCTCCTAAAAAGTCTTGTAGTTTTTTTCGACCTGTAAATCCAGCGACAAGCTCTCCTTTATAATAGAGCTCTCCAATATCATCTATAAATACAAAATCTAAATTTTCATCTACTTTATAGTCTGGTACAAGCTTTTTACTTAATCCATCAATTAGATAGTACTTGCCTTCTGTCTTATCAGTGAAACTATTAACAATTAACTTATAACGATATTGATCTCTTTTTGAAATCTTGGTCCATGACTTAGAGTTTGTCGATATAAGGTTTTCAATTGTAACCTCAAAAATATCTTTAATCTCTTTACTTAAACAAGAGTCTTTAATCTCATTAAAAAATGATCTCAAAATATTTTGACGTTGCTTCCTTTCCTCTTTCTCTATAGAGACTAAAAGAGAAACAATTCGATAATAATAAAAATATTCGTTTGCAATAGAACAACCATCAAATAACTTCTCCACTTTTGAAATATATGACCAAACTTCACTTTTACTTCCCTTCATCATACTCTTATATATTTGGCCAATGAAGAACATAACTTTTGATAGTGGGTTACTCAGAGAGTTTTCATGAACATCTAATTCCTCACCTAGTTGAAATAGGTAAAGACTTTTATGATCTTCTTCATATTCATCGTATGATACTTGGGACCAAGCTTCTTTTTCTTCAAGAGAATCGTAATTATAAATATCAATTTCTAGTTTTACTTTTTTATAATCGTCTAGTTCGGTAACCTTATGCTTTTCACCTCTTTGACTTAATTCATCTAAAAGTGAGCGTGCATCGTTTCTAAATCCAAGATGTAGAAGAATTCTAATTTTTTCAATGGTTGCATCTTTATAAGGTAAAAAAGGTGCATCATTACCTAGTTGACCAAGAGATAAGTTAATTTTCTCCAACGCTTCATTAAGCTGAAGATGGTGCCTATCAACCTTTGCAAGAATTACATTAATCCCTGCAGAGATATAATGATAACCAAAAGAATGGCAATACTCTAGGACACTGCTCGACTTAACTCTTATTTGATCATAGTCTAGTTTTTTTATTAATACCCATATGAGATTTAAATCACAAACAGTAGCAAAGTATGGCTTCGATATCTTTTGAAAATATTGTGCTGCTCTACTGAATGCATCCTGAGCCTTATCCATTTGCTCTAGGTTATACAGACATCTAGCGTACTGGAAATTCAACTGTCCCATGGCAAAATAATAATCGTAAGAATCATCTTTATAATTTTTGGTATCAGAGTAAAGACTATTAAAGAGTTTATAGGATTCATCTATATCGATATTCATAAGTGCCGTATTTTGTTCTATACGTAAAAGAATATTCATTGTTTCTTTAGTGTATGGGATCAATTTACGACTTAAACTAAGAGCTTGTTCAAAATCGTCCATTCTATTAAGTTGTTGTACATACTCTATCATCAAAAACTTTGCTTGATCTTTATACTTACTATAATCTTTATTTTCTGAGAAATAATTATTTAGATAACTAAGAGCATCTGACCTACGTCCAAGAAGGAAGAGGGACTTAGATAAATATCGTAGTAAAATAATTATTACTAAATCACTGCTTTTAACTTCAGTAATAGTATCAGCGCATAAATCACAAAAATCATTTAAAAATATTGCTGATTGAGATTCAAGACTTGGAAGAAAAAAATCTGTATTCTTCTCTAAATAGCTATTGATAGTATCAGTATTTCGCGTTAATAAAACATGATAAATGATTTCAGCAGAAACTTTATTACTTTCAATTAATGTATCCACTAAGTTGTTACGAATTCTAAATATAACATCGCTGTTAAAACTGTCTTCTATATTACTTAGTGAGAAGTTTGATTTTATATAATCATTATCATTCTGGAAGTATTCGATAAGTAGTAATGAATTTAAAAAAGATATGTCTTCAATAGAAACTTCTAAAAAATTTAATTCGCTCAATTTAACTGGTCTATTTATAAGTAGCAAAGTTATTATCAACTCTTGCTGTTGTTCGCTCAGTGTTTCAACTTGATTACGCCAATAACTACTAATGTCACCATCAGATAGAATATAGATATTCAAAAGTTTAGGAATCCCTTTTGTCTCTTGAAAAACACTCTCAACATCAATTGCAGCATGTTCTTTATTAGTAATTTTAATATTTTCTAGATAAAGCCTTGTCTCATCGAGAGTGAAGCTTTCTAATGGAATAATTTTACAATGATTTTTGACAAAGGTTTCTTCATTCTCTGTGGATGTAAAAAATTGCGTTGGAAACTTATGAGAAGAAGTTGCAAAATTAATTAATATTTTCTTGTAGCTAGATGACAGAAATTGAAAATTCTCCCACACTACCCCATCGTATTCAGACCAAGTCTTACTAAATATTTTTAAAAGTAATTCTACAGAACTAATTTCGGGAGATGTTAAGCCATGAGTTTGAATTTCTAAATTAACAATATCCTCTAGAGATCTAAACTTATCAATAGAAACCCAAAGAAAGTTCTTCTTATTCTTAACCTCATAATGAGAGATTAAAAATGTCTTACCTACACCTTTCTTACCTTGGACAAGTATAGACTCTTCAAACAGCTCTGCCTGTTCAATATATCTAGTCTCAATATCGCGTCCAATAACCTTTTTCATTAACCTTTATATCGGCTCTCTTTATAGATTATATTAGAAACTAAAGGGTCAAATACGCATAATTGGTCCATTTTTGAAAGATTCTGTTTATTTAACCACAGGCCACTCTCACTTATTATCAACTCAAGAAAGATGGCGCTCTCTTTGCACTTAATAGTACAAACACAGTAATATTGAGATTTTAGGGCCCATATAGACTAATTTATGTCTAAAATTTAGGCACCTGGAGACATTATGAACATTAAATTTTTAATAACATATCTTGTTCTAATCACAAATGTATCTGCATTTTGGGGAAATCGTTACGAGAAATTTCAAGATAACGTACCAGTCGACTATATAAAGTCAGAACAAGGACGATGCGATTATTTTATAATTGACAAAAATGATAAGCAACAAACTTATGTTGCGACAAGATCTTACATTTCAAAAGATAATCTAGAGTCAACTTATTGCGAGAGAATGTTTGCTAAAACTGCTAAAGACTTCTTTCTAAAAGAAGATAAATCTTCTCCTGCTGAATTAAATAACTATGATTATGCATACCTAGTTCCTGCAAGCGATGTAAAAGATCTAGAATTTAAAACCAATCATTACGAGAAAAGTAAGGTTATAACTACAAAGATTATCAGGAGCTCAGAAAATACAAACTCTTCGTATAGTACAATAGAAAGCATCAAAGCAAGAAGAACAGGTAGTCCAAGAGGGATACCTAGACTTAGAGATTACTACCGAGTATTTACTCTAAATCATGCAGGGTTTCACAGCACAAGAGATGGATTTAATATAACTGAAGAGTTTTTAACAAAATCAAATGATTGGGATGAAATACTTGAATTTAATATAAAAGCTAAGAACTTATGGGACGACCTTGTCGAAGAACTAGGCGAAACAAAGGCGAGAATATTCTACTTTGATAACAATGCATTAAAGATGAATAAAAAGAAACGAAAATACCTACATGATAAAATATCATTTTTCCATATTGCTATTAGAGGCTACCTTGAATCTGCAAATATATACGACACTGGTGGATTAAGTCTTGTTCAAAACTTTCATCCGTTATTTGTACAGGTTTTACTAGAGAATACATCAAGCTTTAATCTATTCTTTGAAAATGAGTTACATAACTACCATGAAAAATCACTCATTTTAGACTTATTGAAATACATGATGCTTATTCCAAAGGATGATGTCACAGATGACCTAGGCTTCAATGAGCAGCTGTCGATGGAAGCTCTTATATTTCGTAACAACAGATTAAAAAGCTATATAAACACATTAATTCTCTTAAATATGACAGAAGAAAAATGCAGCTCATTTGGATTATGGCCAGGAGCTAGTCGATGGATACATTTGTATAGATCTTCACAAATTGGAACTTCGTTTGACGTTGATCCCATAGATCACCTAGTAAGAAGAGTGGAACAAAAAACTATTAAATCATGTGGAGACTTTACCCCTTATAAAAGATTTAATATGTGGGGAGGAGAACCAATGAAAAATTGGGAAATTGGAATGAAGAAAAAGAAAAAAGATTTTAAAGAAATATATAATAAATTATTAATTAAATATAGTTTTGGAATGGAGGAATAATGAAATTACTAATTGCATTTCTTATGTGCTCATCTATTTTTGCGAGTGATATCAAAGTCAGAGAACTGGAGTCATATAAATACTTAAGTATGATTGCTCACGAAAATCTAATGGATGAATGTCACAATTCTAGTAATCAGAAAGAATGCATTTCTAATGAAATGAAAGAATTAAAGAGACAAACATTAACAAAGATGAATAATTCAATAGTAATTGAAAACTTTAATCAAGAAATAGCTAGAGAAAATCCTTTAATGGGACTCCCTACTAATGCTAAAGAAGGTGCATGGAATTTTGAAGGAGACCGAAATACTCTTTCTGATTCATTACTTGATATAACAATATCTGACTTGATGATGATGGATGAAGATATTTCATTAGATCAATTAATAGACATTATTATTGCAGAAGTTAAAGCAGATTTATAAAGTTGATTAAGAAGGTGCCGAAGATCACAATCTAGGCACCTTATTTCTATAAATGTTAAAATAACATAAGAGATCTTACTCAAAGAAAGATTAATATTTTTTCAGTAATTGCTTAAATGATTTCTTCTTTATCAGTTTTAGTAATTGTTTATTAAAGCTATTTAAATCATTCTTTTTATTTACCTTAAATGCAAATCCAACATTTGAAGAAAACTGTCCATTAATTAAAGACTTTAATTTTATATTCATTTTTTTTGACAGATATTTTGAAACTTTAACCGGCATTATTGCTGCAGAAATAGAACCATTCTTGAGTGCTATCATACACTTCTCTTTACTTTCCATGTAAATTAATCGAACTTTGGCCTCCTCTTGTCCAACTAAGTAACTCTCTAAGGATGAATTTTTATCGCCACAAACAAATTCCCCATTGAAAGAATTCAACTTATTGATAGTACTACTCTGAAGTAGAACCAGCGAAGACTCTCGCTTGTATACTGTTTTTGAAAAGACAAAGTTAGCTTCACGACTCTTCGTTTTCTCCATTCCAATTAAACAATCTACTCCACTAGTGTGAAAAAGTTCTGATACAAGACTATCCCATTCACCAGATCTAACTGAGATTTGATGTGGACCTATCTTATTAAACTCTTTTACAATTTCGAGGTCAAGGCCGCTCTCCTTACCATCTTGGATATATTGATAAGGAGCATAGCCCTCGGCCGTACCACACTTATAACTCTTTGCAGAAGTACTCTCTAAGAGAAAGAAAAAGAGAATGGGGAGTAAGAGGTGTACCATACTTAAATAATAGTACATATTTCCTACATAATCAGGACTTAAGTGCCATAGCACCACCGTTGCGCGGTGCCTCATTGGCACCAGTACAAAGTGATACTACTCAATATACCTATTAACAGTAACTTAGGTCATACATGCAGTATATAGTTTTGGCACGCGACTTGTATTAAGTAGTACAAACAGATCAAAGGAGTTGATCAAAATAGCGGAAAAGGAAGTTCGCGAAGGAAATCCCAAAGAATGGGAACCTAAGGGAGTACGCTATGGAAATTTTGAAAGCATTAATATTCACAACGGTAGTAATCTTTGCTGCGACAGAAATGTCACATGCAAAAATTGAAAAGATATCTGTACAGCAAGTTAGTCCATCTACTAAAGCTGCAGGTTTCCAAACATACCGAGGGCAAATATTAAAAGCAGGTAATCTTGGAGATTCTAGAAATAGAGTTGTAAATGCATCTGATGTAATTAAAAAAGATTTTATCGAGATGAAAGATGGTGAAATCTACTACCCTGAAGAGATTGAATATGTTTTCCAAGTAAAGGGTGGAACAAAGTTCAAGGCACCAAAGGAAGATGAAAGAGCTCCTCAGGATAATGATTCAAACTAATTAACAAACTTCAATTAATTTTGAAGTCACCCCTAACCTCAAAAAAGAAGGCCCAATTTAGATTGGGCCTTTTTTTTATTAATATTTAAATAAGTTGTTTTATAGCAAACCATTCTCTAACTAATTTCTCTCTTACATCGGAATGAGAAACACCACTCAATCGATAGTCAATACATCTCTCAAATAGCTTTCCTAGAAAGTATTTCAGTGTCGAGTAAGTTGCATGAATGAATAAGATCGGTTTATTATCAACGACATCTAAACATCTTCTAGCGTACTTATCTTCACGACAAACCTCTATATTCATTTTCAAGATAACTATTGAAGATGGTCCTCTGTAGGAGTATCAACTCTTTCAAAATTAGGAATTACTATATTATCATTGAATTGCGCTTGAGAGAATTCAAGAGGTGCTTCTTCTGTAAAATAACCTTTGAGATATTTAATTTTCTTTAACAATGACCAAGAATCTCTTTGAATTTCCAAGAGAGATGGAAGAGCAAATAGTGTTAATCCAGTTGCAAAGAGAAGCCCCCATCCCATTGACAGTGCTAATGGTCTAGTAAAACCGCTATCTCCACCTAACCCATAGGCCATAGGAAACACACCACCTAAAGTTGTTATAGATGTTAGTATAATTGCTCTAAACCTACTTACAGCACCTTCCTTTATATCTTCTCTAGTAAGGTTCCATATTCTCTTCTTTTTACCATTAATGGTGGTCACCATAATAAGAGAATCGTTAACAACGACACCGGCCATCCCCATGACACCAACCATTCCCATCACGTCTATTGGAAGAGAGTGAAAATAAAAGGCCCAAACAATTCCAATCAAACCAAATGGTATTGCAAGACCAATGATAATAGGTTGAACAAAAGACTTCAAGATTAAAGCTAAAACAAAGATAATAAGAAAGACACAAGTTATCATCATTGTTCCCATTGCTTTGGAATTTTTTGACTCTTGAAGATCTGCGTCTTCAAGGGCGAAGCTTACACCGGGAACTATTTCTTTTATCTCTGGAAATTTCTCTTTTACAAGCTCTTCTATTTTTTCTTTTTTAAGATTTTTTTCATCATATGTTAAATCAAAGTTTAACGCTCTCTTACCGTCTTCATGCTCAATACTTTTGAGAGATTTTACTGTTTTCCACTCTCCTAGTTTTTTCAATTTAACGATTTGACCATTCCCAACGTTTATAGAAAGGTCATTGAGTTGTTCAAAAGAGAGCTTCTTACCATCGTCAATATAACCATAGATATTTACAACTTCGCCATTGTGTCTAAATTCTTTTATATGTCTCTTTCTTACAAAGCCCTGAACTTTTGTACTTAAATCAATTGGAGTCATCCCATAGCTATAAAGAGACTCCTTATTAGGCTCAAACATCCAAGTAGTTGCAATAAGATCAGGATCAATATAGACGTCTTTAATCCCTTCTATTTTAGAAAAGATCAGCTTTACTTTAGAGATGACTTCTTCATCTCTAATATTTCCTTCAACAAAGCTAGATAATTTAAAAGTGTTTTCTTTTTTATCTTCGTAGCCCTCTTTTTCAGACTTAAGACTAAGGATTTCAAAACTTGAAGTTTTAAGGGAAGAGATCTGCTCTTCAATAAGTTTCATTATCTCTTCTTTGTGTTCAACTGCAAGATCATCGACCTGTGAAAATCGAATACTTATTCCAGCATACTTATAACCTACTTGCTCAACGCCATTATACCAATTACGTCCAAGCTGAGAAGTTATGTAAGAATACTTTGCTTTGTCGATAGTATCCAAAAACTTATGAAGGGGCTTTAGTTGATCTTGAGTATCCTTTAAAGATAAAGATTCTTTTAGAGCTATATCTAGTTTTATTCTTTCACTACCAATTCTAAGATTAAATTTAAAGGGAACTTTTTCTTTCGTTAATATAAATGTTCCAACAAGTGAACCTACTAGAAATAGAAGGACTAAGTATCTCCACTTTAAGGAGAAAGACAAAGCAGTACTATAGAGACGTGTTAGCTTATTGAAGATTGAGAACTTCTTGTGTTTAACAGGTTTTTTTACAAAATGGGCCAAGTGATTTGGTAAAATAAAGAAACACTCAAACAAACTCATTGCTAGAGCAGCAATAACAACCCATGGAATAGCTAAAAGAATATCTGCGAGGCTTGATGTTGAAAATAATATGGGAGCAAAAGCTATAACTGTTGTAATAACAGTACCAAAAATGGGAAGCATAGTCTCTAAGGAAGAGTCTATTGCTGCCTGTCTTGGAGTACTACCTGCTTCAAGTTTTTGCATGTAAAGCTCAGATACAATAATTGCATCATCAACTAGAATGCCTACAATTAAAAGCATCCCTACAACAGAGATTAAATCAATATTTATCCCAAGAAGCTTTAATACTGTGAATGTAGCAAGATAAGACAACGGCAATCCAAAACTTGTCATTAATGAACTCTTAATCCCAAAGAAGGCGAATAAGATTAGTATGACAAGTACTCCTCCCATAATTCCATTTAAGTTTAGTACTTTTAATTGCTTTTGAATAAACGATGGGCCATCTCCTGTAAGTATAATACTTATCCCTTCAGGAGTTTTTTCATTGAGATTTATCAACTCTTTCTCTAAGTCTTCCTTCATAGTGATTATATCAGAATCAACATCTTTGAATAAAACAAGAACAGCTGCAGGACTACCATTAGTAAAACCTACCGTTTCTTTTTCCACTATTTTGTACTCTACAGATGCAATATCTTTAACTCTTAAAATATTACCACTAGCGTTTGCATTTATAATTGTTTCTTCAATATCTTTAACACCAGTGACATCGTTCTCTATTTCAACACTAACATCAACACCATTTTTAGTAATTGTCCCCAAAGGTAAGAATGCGAATCGTTTTATAATATTATTTGTAAGTTCATTGATTTCTATTTGATAACGTGCGAGCTTTTCTTGATCAAACTTTATGTAAATTTGAGGCTTTGAAGTCCAATTAGATATTTCAACAACTCCATTAATTTTAGAAAGTCTCTTCTCTGTATCACTTAGCCATTTTTGGTGTTTAGGACTATTTTCATTGAAGTTTAAAACAGAGAGAGTCGTGAACCAAAAACGAGATACTTTATGATTAGTAACAGTAAGGTTTTCTGTTTCTGTTGGCAGCTCTCTTTCAAGGTTAAGTACTATTGAGTCAACCTTTTCATAAAGATCATCAATCTCATCTTCTTCAATTGAGTCTTTTAATCTTAAGTTAATACTCATTGAGCTTGGTGAAGAGGTTGAGACTAACTTATCAACACCAGATAGAGACTTTATAGCGTCCTCTATAGGAGTTGTTAGATATTGCTCAACTTGGTAAGGAGTTGCCCCTGGAAGTGAAGCGGAAATACTAATTCTCTTATCTTTCCATTGTGGGATTAAGTCTCGTTGCATTGAGAAAAAAGAAATCAAACCAATGACAATCATACTCAAACTAAGAGTGTTTACAATAAAACTATTGTCGACAAAATATGTAACTATTCTCTTCACAAGATCTCCCTAATTGAAAGTAATAAACTATCAATTAGGAGTGTTGTAAGACAAGCTAACTTAAAGATTTTTCATACTTTATTTTGGAATATACTCTTTCTCAGAAGAAATCATACTCATAGCGATTCTTACACCATCAACAGCTGCAGATGTGATTCCACCAGCGTGTCCAGCTCCCTCACCACAAGGGAAAAGTCCCTTATGTGAAACAGACTCTAATGAATCCCTATCTCTCAATATTGTCACTGGCGCAGATGTTCTAGTCTCTGGAGCAAGTAGGAGTGCATTCTTAGATACAAATCCACTCATTCTCTCATCAAATTGAAGAAGCGCATCTCTTAAATGGTTAGTTATAAAATCAGGAAGAATTGTACTCAATTGAGCTTCCACGATCCCAGATGGGGTAGACGTTTTTGGCAATGCTGTTTTACCAATATTACCATCGAGGAAATCTCTAAGAGTCTGAGAAGGAAGTTCTTTACCAGAGGCCAACTCAGTTGAAACTTCAAATGCTTTTTTCTCTATATTTCTTTGAAAGTCTAATCCATTTAAAACTTTATCTGTTTTAAAGTCGACTCCTCCCTTCACAGAAACAACGAGTGCTGAATTTGACCATCTTGAGTTTCGGGCATAATTACTCATCCCATTCACAACTATTCCATCAGCATCTGTACCAGAAGATAGAACATACCCACCTGGACACATACAAAAACTATAAGTTCCTTTATGAGTAGATTTATTCTCATAACTCAGTCTATATCTGGCCGCACCAAGGTAGCTACCAGCAAAGTCACCATATTGAATTTTATCTATTAATTCTCTAGGGTGCTCAATACGTACTCCTACAGAAAAATCTTTTGGTGCCATAGTCACAGAGTTATCTTCTAAATGTTTATACATCTCTTTTGCTGAGTGACCTGTAGCAAGAACAACTTTGTCCGAATGCAGAGTTCTCCCATCACTAAGCTTTACGCCAGTAACACTCTCACCTTCATAAACAAGCTCATCAACTCTAGTGTTATAGAAAATCTCACACCCAGACTCTATAAGAGAGTCACTTATTTTATTAATCAGCATTCTAATCTTATTGGAGCCAAGGTGGGGATTAGATACATATGCCGTTTCCTCTGGTGCTCCAAAATCGACGAGTCTATTCATCACATATTGTACGTATGGGGACTTAACTCTAGTGATTAGCTTTCCATCACTAAATAATCCAGCTCCACCCTCACCGTAGCAAACATTATTCTCTGTATTAAACTCTCCATATCGCCAATACCGAGCAATATGTTTCATCCTCTTATGTGCACGTTCCCCTCGCTCAATTAAAATTGAAGGTATTCCATACTCAGCGAGACGAAGGGCACAGAATAGTCCTCCAGGACCTGCACCTATGATAATAGGCTTATTTTTAAACTCACCAAGATCTTTAAACTCTTCAGTTTTCCCTGAAAATTTCTCGCCCTGATGGATAATTTCAACATTGTAGTTATACCGGGGTCTCTTCCCTCTATTAGACCCTCTAGCATCTAGGGCCTTAGACAGTATTCTGTAGTCCGCCATCTTTGGATGACGCTTATTTAGGTAATTTTCGACATCCTCTTCAAAATCGAGGACAAATTGTATTCTTTTAGACATATCTTCTCTTATCATTAACTTTTCTTACTGTCGGGTTGAGAGTATAATTTATAGTATAAATCAACGTTTTTAGGAAGTTATATGAACTGCGCTCTATTAATTATTGGCGATGAACTCTTAGCAGGAAGAACAAGAGACCTAAATGGTCACTGGCTCTCCAAATATCTACCTTCAGTAGGGCTAAAGTTAAAGCAAATAAAAATTATTAATGACCATGAAGCTGAAATTAAGGCCTCGATAGTAGAGCTATATGAGACAGTGGATATTATCATCACCAGCGGTGGTCTTGGGCCAACTAAAGACGATATTACTAAAAATATTTTGGCCAAGCACTTTCAAAAAGATCTTATCTTTGATGATAAATCAATTGAGCTAATAAAAAGCCTATACGCTAAATTTGATAAAGAGTGGACACCAAGTAAGAACGCTTATCACTATTACCCAAGAGACTTTGAACTATTAAACAATCTAAACGGATATGCTCCAGGGCTACTTTATACCTCAAAAGGAAAAACGATCCTCAGTGCACCAGGCGTACCTCGAGAATTTAAATCAATGGTAGAAAATACATTTGTACCAAAGCTCAAAGAAATATACAGTGATGACTCCTTTCAGGTGACAGACCTCTTTTCAATTAGAACCAGAGGCGTTCCAGAGGAAATTATATTTGGCGAGCTCTGTCCAACTCTGTGGGAAGACTTGTCAGAGATTGCAAAAGTAAGCTCACTCCCCAACCTCTTAGGAATTGATATAGTTCTCTATTTCAATCAAGCAGATAAAGACATAACAATTTCAAAGGCGAAGGCGATTATTGAGTCATCAGCACTGAAAGAACATGTCTGGCAGTACGGGAACCTTGAACTAGAAGAGCTTATAGTAAAAGAAGCAACTGAGAAGAAGCTTACTATTGGCTTTGCGGAGTCATGTACAGGTGGACTCACCTCTTCAAAGATTACAGATATATCAGGATCTTCACAGATTTTCTATGGATCAATTGTCAGTTACGCTAATTCAGTAAAGACTAATCTATTGAAAGTTAATGCCAATACATTAGAAAACTTCGGAGCAGTTAGTGTAGAGTGTGCTAAAGAGATGGCCCTTGGAGCAAGAAATGCCCTTGAGTGCGACATAGCGATTTCTTATACCGGAATTGCTGGACCAGGAGGAGCTACTCCTACAAAGCCAGTTGGAACTGTTGGTATTGGTTGGGCAACAAAGAGTGAGAATTCATCAACGCTACTCTACCATAAGGGTGATCGCCTTGGACTAAAAGAGCGTTTCTCAAGAAGTGGATTATTTAAATTGCTTGAATTGATAAGAGACCATTAGAAAAATAGCTTCATACTTTCCTTACAAGTTTTCATGTCTTTATCTAGAAGTTTTATTAATTCATTTAATTCTTCATTAGTACCACCAAGCTCGAAAAATTGAGATTTTGTTTGATTAAGAATCTCTCTTTTTGCAAAACTAAAAAGCGAATTATCTTCTAAGACTGTTCTAATATATGTTTTTTTTGTTTTCGCACTTTTCAACTGAAATGTTAGCAAGGGAACTGACTCACTATCGTAAAACTTAAACATCTTCTTTATCTCTTGGAAGTCTTTCTCTACCAATTCAAGATTATCAATATTACCTATATTCTTTATAAGAAATTCATTTTTAAATTTGTCTTTAAATTTAGAGGTATTCCACTTAAAAGCTATCCCCTCTTTAAAATGGGCCTTGGGATTAGAAGATAGTAGCTTAAAGAAGCTTTCATCAATCTCTTCTAGAATTATGCGCTCATCTACTATGAGAGATTGTATTTCTTCAATAAGTGATAAACCTTTTTCAGATATAAATTTTGAATGATCTAAGTTTGTTATATTTTGCTTAGTAAATAGGTACTGTCTCCTAAACGGATTAAATAACTCATAAGAATTCATCCAGTCTAAAAGAACCCACATTTTCTTTTCTTTTGAGTAAACAAGCTGAGTTCCATTAAAGTCACCAATAGACTCAAACATAGCGGTACTCTTAGCAAATTGAAATAAGGCCTCTTTTGCTTCAAGAGCTATAGTATTATTACTTTCATCTACAATATCCTCAAAGAAAGTTGTCATATCAAAAGCAATATCTATAACTTCAGTTAATATAAAATTCGAATCTATAGGTGTGAACCTTTTTGGTATTACTACATTATAATGCTCAAGAACTGGATAGAGTTGATTTGTTGAATAGATATAATGAAAATCATTCTTAGGTAACCTAAGGGCATATTCAATACCTTCTTCAATATTAGTAACTGAATAGATATTTGTAGTATTACCGGCCCCAAGAAATCGATTCACCTTAACTTTTAAGTCTTCATTT
>NZ_JBFGYP010000067.1:0-15734 GCF_041587335.1 Halobacteriovorax sp. | reverse complement strand
AGCTCTAGAGTATATTTTGCTGTTAATGAAGAGTTAATCTCGTAAGAACCTTTAGCTCCTAATCTTGATTCAGAGTTATCAGTATCAACTAGTCCTGGAGTTGATTTTCTGTTGAACTTTGATTCTTGATCAACGTGCATGTAGTTCTTAGTTAGTTTACCGTAAACTGTTGGCATTTTCATTTCTGCGTGAGCAGCTGTTGAAATTACAGCAAGTGCTGCTAGACCTAATACTTTTTTCATTCGTCCTTCCTTGTTATAGAATTTAAAAAAGTTTTTAATAAATTTTCAATTCATCAAGTCTAATCATACTAAAATGAAATTTAAAGCAAGAAAGTGAATATAATACAAAATTAATACAAAATTAATCTAAACAGGTTATTTAAATGTTGATGAGATTAACTATAAAGACTCAAGAGATTGATAGTCGTGCAATACTTTCTGTCGAAGAACAGCTAGCTTTAAACTATTATCATAGCCAAGAAGTTTTGAGACATGGCGAATAACATTTATTCTTGATTCATCATTCCCATGGGACTCAAATAAGTTCAATAGGAATATTGTGTTTTTTGCGAATGTAGACACATACTTCTTGATTAGTAACTTTGCATGATCATTTACAAGAACAAACTCACATCCAATCCTTGTAATAAAAATTTGATCAACTTCACTTACCCCTTCAAACTGCCGTACTATTCTGGCCTTTACTCTTATAATTTCAGCTGACAGTTCATCTACCTCGATCTCTTTTAGTCTAGCTGTCGTGATAGAGTGAAACTCGGGAAATTGTGGAAGAGAAAGCATGAGGGGGATGGCATTAATCTCAGGAACACTTGGGAGGTTTTCAAGAAGAACCCCTCCTTCGGAGATATTTAAACATTTGGCCTTAAAAATATAACAATCGCTCTGATATAGAGCGATTGTCTTTAAAGGTGATCTTAAATGTTTTCTTTTAAATTTTACATCTGCCATAGATTAAAGAAGTTTACTAGCAACCTCAGAAAGTGCAGATCTCTCACCAACTTTTAAAGTTGTATGAGCAACAATATCTTCTACTTTCAATCTCTCAACACAGTATGAAAGTCCATTATTTATTTCATCTAAGTAAGGACTATCAATCTGTTGAGGGTCACCTGTAAGGATAATCTTTGTACCTTCTCCGGCCCTAGTAATAATTGTTTTTACTTCATGTGGTGAAAGGTTTTGTGCCTCATCAACAATTAAATACTGACCTGGAATTGAACGTCCTCTAATGTAAGTAAGAGGTTCAACATGTAAAAGTCCATGTTCAATTAAATCATCATAAGAAGAGTTACCACCTTTATGCTGATTGAATAGAAAGTCCATATTATCAAATATAGGTTGCATCCATGGCGCTAGCTTTTCATTAACATCACCAGGTAAGAAACCTAAATCTTTCCCCATTGGCTGAACAGGTCTAGAAACAAGAAGTCTTGAATACTTTTCTTGATTTATTGTCATCTCAAGACCAGCAGCAATGGCAAGTAATGTCTTACCTGTTCCCGCCTTACCGACAAGAGAGACGAGTTTTACATCATCATTTAATAAAGCATCAAGAGCAAATTGTTGCTCCATATTTTTTGGATAGATTCCCCAAATACCTTCACGCATTGGGATAAGTGGAACAATACCTTTTTTAGCAAGAGAGTATCTTCCAAGAGATCTTTTTCTATCATTGCCTTTTTCTTGAAGAATTAAGTACTCATTTGGATAAATATCTAACTCTTCAGCATCTTCAAATGGTAAGTGACGATTTTTTTCAAAGTCAGCTAATTCTGTGCCCTCAACTTCTAAAGTTCTAAAGCCATGATAAATTTCATCTAATGAAATATTCTTTTTACCATAATCTTCAGCTTCAACTTCAAAAATATCGGCCTTAAGTCTCAGGTTTATATCTTTAGTTATAAGGATAACATCTTCACCTTCTTCTTTAAGAGCGAGTGCAGAAGAAAGGATTAGATTATCATTAACTTTTAAATCAATTGAATCGTTATACTTACCTTTTACTATCTTATCGATAGTAATGATTAGTTGACCACCGTGCTCAAGAGCTACCCCATTACTTAGTGAGCCTTGTTTTCGAAGGTCATCTACCAGGCGAGAGAAGTGTCTAGCATTTCTACCATTCTCATTTTGGTCTTTCTTAAATCTGTCTACTTCTTCAACCACTACAAGTGGAATAAAGACATTATTATCACCAAATTGAAAAATCGCAGTTGGGTCAAATAGAATAACATTGGTATCTAGAACAAAAGTCTTCTTCAAATGAAACCTCCACAAAGAGTGCTAGAAGCCCTCTTAGGTATATAAGATTGTGTATGTAAAAATGGATTTTTTTGATTAGAAAATGAAATAGTATCATCCTTGATTATTTTCATTCTCTTTAATTGTAGATAAAAGGAAAGGAAGATGCAAAATAAATTAAATATCAATATCAATATCAAGAAGATTTAACTGAAAAACTGCTCTTTTTCCCTCAGATTCCTTATATTCGACACCTAACTCATTGCTATAGAACCCTGCAATAAGTTTAATTGGCCAAAATCTGACCTCAACGCCATAACTCACATACCCTTCAGAGATACCACCAAGTAAAGATACAAATGGAAGATCTAACTCAAGACCAAGGTGTAACTTTCTTGAAAATGGGAGATATGAATTTATAGGGTGAATATCTGCAGAAAGTGAATAGGCCACAATTCCGAAGTTCTGTTTAAAATTGACTCCAGCGTTTACAAACATCTCTTGCTTAGGGATATCAGCATTTCCAGAAGTTTTTCTAAAGCGAGTATCTCCAATATCAAGAACACTCGCTCCCCATGTAAATTCACTAAAAGTAGACTTCCACGCTTGCTCAAAACCTATGTCCACACCCCATGCCTTACCTTCAGACCACCCAAGAGCATTTCTAAGATCGTCGACACTTTCTACACCACTTTGAATTTTATTAAGTAACTCAGTACCAAAGAGATCAAACGTTCCACTCACTCCCTCTCTTTGAGAATGCTTAAGAGAGATTCCAAGAGAAGTTCGCATACCAGACTTACTACTTCCACCTAAATTAAATGCAAAGCCTGCGACAAATCCTCTATCAACTCTATAGTCTATATCTAGTTGTGGATGTGTTAAATTTTGTAATAATAAACTCGTTCTAGTTTGAGCAAATAAGTTAAATCCAAATGATGCCATTTTCAAACCTGGAAATATTCCAGCCTGAATATACACAGGAAATCCAATTAAACGATCTGCAATCGCAGCGGCGTCACTACTTGGAAAATCATTAAACCTATCCATCTCATCGAGAGCATTTGTTACACCTATTTGTGGGTTTAGAGGAGAAACCTCTAGTCCTGAGTTTCTAGCAAGCGCTGCAGGATTATAGAATAATGTGTACTCATCATCAGCTCTAGCAGTGTAGGCATCACCAAGCAGTAGTGCTTTAGAGCTACGTCCTAGATGAATAACCTCTTGTCCAAAAACGGGGAAAAAGGATACAAAAATAAGGAGAAAAATTATTTTTTTCAATTTCTTACCTATGAAGAGTTTCAAATACTGCTGCATAAAAATACATAATATCCTCGTCATTCCCCGTGAATAAATTCACGCATCGATCTTCAGATGTTGTATCAAATATACGAGTATCAAATGTTGGTTTATCAGTTAAAATAACTAGCTCAAGAGCATCGACAGCAGTAGAGATATTTGCAAAGTCTGAGAAATCGTCACCAGTAAAAGTTCCAATAAAGGCGTCGAGAGTATCGACAAAATTATTAAAGAGAGTAATTCCTCTACATGCATTTTCAATATTTACGGTATCAACAGCATCCACAAGATCCGGATGTCCCTCATTTTGAGTATTGTCACAAGATCCAGTGCTCACTCCTGACCCATTTAAATTAGAAATGAAAGAATTAACTGTTGCATTATAATCTAAGTAACAGAGGTTAGTACTAGTAACTCCACCTCCTCCTTTAACTCCAGTTACTGCCGTAGCATTTCCAAAGTAAAAAGAGAAGTTCCCTAATTGAGCAAGTGATAGGTAGAAAGCAAACGTATTTATATCCATTCCCTGAGTTCCAAAATAAGCACTACGATCATCAGAAGTTGGATTTGTGGTGGAACTAATTCCCCCAGCATATAGAAGTTTATCTAGAGCTCTTTGTAAGAAGACATAAGAAGTGCTTTCGAGAGAGTCCATTGTACTCGTTGAAAATGTACTTAAATTACTAAGTAGCTCATCTGGATCAGAAACTTTTGGGATATCAGTACTAAAAAGAGTTGTTGTTTTATAGCCTGCTTTACAAGCATATGCTGAAGCGAGAACTTTTATATAAGATACATTATCTGGTTGATCGCCTTCTAACTCTAATATAGATATTGCACTAGCGCAGTCCCCGTTTGTAAGAGCTAGGTTTGCGCGAAGAATTGCATTGTCCACTTTCTCTTCTTTTTTTCCACATGAAAATAAAAGAAGTAACAAAGTAATTAATGAAAATAATTTATACATGAGTATTCCTCTCGGACAAGTGAGTCCAATCCTAACCTATTATCTCCTAAAGTAGACAATAGGCGGAAGAGAGAAAAAAACTCTAATTTTAGTTGAGTTTTACAAAGTTGATAATTTTATCAAAGGCCTCAGAGAACACTTCTTTAGTACTAACGAGTGATAACCTTGCAGTATTAGGTGCACCAAAGGCCTCACCAGGAACAATTGCAACACCTGTCTCAGTTAGTAGCTTCTCACAAATCTGAGAAGAGTAATCAGTAGTATCTTCTGAATCTTTTCTAAACTGATCAATAATTGGAGTATTAGAAAAATCAATTAAAAAATAGAACGCAGACTTTGTCTGATACCAGCACTGAGAAAGTTGATTCTCTCTGAGCTTATCTTGAACGATTCTAGCATTCTCTCTTAAATGAGACTTTATAGGCTCTAAATAAGTTGGAATTAGATTGAAGTTGTAACCAACCAGTGCTTTTTGAGTCAGACTATTAGCACCAGAGGCGGTTTGTCCTTGAAGCCTCGACATTGCCGAAACAACACTTTTTGGACCAATACAAAACCCTACTCTAAGTCCCGTTAAGGCCATATTCTTAGATACACCATCTACAATAATTGTTCTCTCTAGAAGAGATTCATCGTATTGGTAGAAGTAAGTTGGCTTTGGATCAAAGTAACTCAGTTCAAAATATATTTCATCACTAACAATGATTAGATCGGGAAACTCAAGCATTAACTTTGCAAATGACTTCATCCACTCTTCACTATAGTGAACACCTGAAGGGTTATTAGGGCTATTAATTATTATTGCTTTTGTATTCTTATTAATAGCAGATCTAATATCATCAATATTTGGTTGAAAATCATCGTAAATACTAGCACCAACAATAACCGGCTTACCTTCATAGAGAGTGATTATCTCAGGGTATGATAGCCAAAATGGAGCGAGAACTACGACTTCATCTTCAGGATCTAAAATTGTAGCAAAAATATTTGAAAGTGAATGCTTTCCACCATTAGATACTATGACATCGTGAGTTTTATCTACATCAACTTTTCGAGATTCATTAAAGTAAGTTAATACTTTTTCTCTTAAGTCTTTCAAACCTGGTACTGGAGAATATTGAAAGCTATTTAAAAAAACGAGTTCATTTCTTAAGCTTTCCGTGAACTCCACAGCAGGTCTAAATGGAAGTTGTCCCGCAGTTAAATTCCAAACCTTCTTTCCTTCACTCTCCATACTAACAGCGAGTGAATTAAGCTTTAAAGTTATACTTTCAGAAATACCACTAACTCTTTTACTAATTTTCATTTATACCTCAGGCTTTGATAGCCAATTATTTATAACTTGTGGAACAAACTCACTAACGTCACCATCATGTCTATACACCTCTTTTACTAATGAAGATGATATATAGTAATTCTGACCTTCGGTCATAAGAAAAATGGTTTCAATTTCGGGATAAAGCTTATTGTTCATAGATGCCATTTGAAATTCAACTTCAAAGTCACCCGTTGGTCTTAATCCTCGAATAATTGTATCGATTTTGTTTTTCTTTGCGTAATCAACAAGTAGTCCACCCCAAGAATCAACCTTAACTTTAGGGTCTTCACTAAAGTGCTCTTCTAGCATTTTAACTCGATCCTCTGCTGAGAATAAAGGTACCTTACTTGGTGAAACAGCGATTAGAACTGTGACCTCATCAAATAAGTTTAATGCTCTTTTTAAAATGTCATCATGCCCATTTGTAAAAGGATCAAATGTTCCAGCATAAACTGCTTTCTTTGTCATAAGAGCTCCGTTGAATTAAATCTTACATAGGTATTTTAACTTAGGTTTGCAAAATTGCCTAGCGAACGATGAGAATAAAGCTAGTTCCCTGAGAGTAACTTTTACTATTAGGAAAAAGTTCATCGAGAACTTTCTTTTTTATCCCTTTCTGCTCATCTGACTCTATCCAAAGCTCTCCAACAAAATTAACTTTAGAGATTAGATCTAAACATTTGTTATAAACATCGTGTAGTAAGTATGGAGGATCAAGAAAAAGAACAATTGACTCTTTTGTTTCATCATCAAGTGTTTCATATGTGCTGAGGAATCGCTCAAGCCATTTCTCAGCATTGGACTTAACTAGTTCAATTTGACCAACTCTATCAGAAGACTTACTTATATTTTCAGAGTTCTTTTTTGTAAGAGAATAGACTTTTGAATTTGGCTCAACCAAGGTAACTGAGTCAGCTCCTCTAGATAAGGCCTCAAGACCCATTGCTCCAGTTCCGGCACAAAGATCATAAAATTTATATCCAGACATATCTTGTCTAGCATCAAAAATTTTCCTTCGAAGCATCACTGAGGTTGGACGAATTAAATCACCCTTAGGAACTAAAAGGGTCTGACCTTTGGCCAAACCCCCTAATATTTTTATAGACATTTTTTAAAACCGTTATTGAATTATGAAGCTTTCTTTTTAGCGACATTTGCTGAAGTGGTCAAAGGAATATTGAAATTCACTCCTCCCTCCATTGTCACTGTGCATCCACTCTCTTGAGTAATTTCAATCAGAACACCACCCATCTCAACGCATAGACCTTTATCACCATCAACTTTTAAAGTTGCTGCCTCCGTTCCAATATTAAAATTGAGACTAAAGTCCATTGTTCCAGCTGCAGAAAAGTCCATTGCAGCGCCATGGCTACTCACTGATTTCTTTTCACTTGTTGGTAATGTTACAACGTTATCTACTTCGGCCATTGGCTCAACTTCGTCTTCAACTTCATTGATCACTTCATCTGCAAAAGAATCATCTTCTGATGACATTTCATTAGACATTGACTCAACTTCTTTATCAATTTCACTTTGTAGATCAGTCTTATCTGCACTTACGATCGCCAATTCTTCAGGAGAGCGCTCACCTTCTTCAACAAACTCTTTTTCAAGACTCTCGATTTCACTCATAATGTCTTGCAGCTCTGAGTCATTAAAGCTCTGTTCTGCAGTCTCTTCAATAGCTTCCTCAAGTTTTGTATCTTCCATGCTATTCTCCTAAATATTTAGCAATTTCTCGCGAAACAATAATTTCAATAGACTTATCGTACTCAGATGTAAGAAACTTTAACATTTTCAAAAAAGTCTATAATTACAATACCTTACTTAAGTAATCCACTATTACTCACAAAAGATAAACGCTTATTGTGAATGACTTTTGGCACACGATGTAGTAAAAAGCCCTACCCACAATTAATAACTGAGAACTACTAAAAAATGCACTACGCTATTGGACATATTTACGGTGAAAAAAATTGAGTAATAAGTACTTCAAGGCACAGTCTTGGCTCAATTCTTCTCCATCAAAAAATGGATTACTTCCAGAGGACCTAGAGGGTACTCTGCAAGGCAATCTTGACCTTGAGATTCCAATGGATCCTCTGGCAGAGAGCTGTCCTTTCAAGCCTCAAGACTTTCTAGTTCCTGGTTGGAGCGGAGAGGGCTTATTCTCTAAGCCAGGCTTTGTTGTAAAAAAGGCTC
The DNA here is from genome assembly GCF_041587335.1 of Halobacteriovorax sp. Lineage (GTDB taxonomy): Bacteria > Bdellovibrionota > Bacteriovoracia > Bacteriovoracales > Bacteriovoracaceae > Halobacteriovorax. The sequence continues at coordinate 7,687 of NZ_JBFGYP010000067.1, read as the reverse complement.
ATAAGCACCTAATATCTGATGCAAAATCTCAATTTAAAGAGATAATTAATCGTAATATTACTCAACATAAAATTATCTACAATGAATTTACAATTTTCTTAGAAGCTAAGAAGATTCAAGGGCACCCTATTGATAGCCCTATAAAGTTCACAAATTATATCACTAAGGCAAAAGAGTACGATGATGTAACTAACGACTTCATCGACCTATACTGCTTTAGATCTGTTACTGTTTACTTATATAAAGCAAGATTTCTTCTAACTCTTGCAAAGAAAATGGATATTGGGTTTGATAAGGTAGACCTTCATAATCCAAACTCAATACTGAGTAGAATTTTCAAGACTGGCTCTAGTTCAGAGCTTAAGTGTGAATCTTTTAAAATTCACCAATTCAGTTGGTATAGACCATCTCACTATATTTCAGAAAGTATTCGCGAAATAAAATCGTGCCTAACTCTAATCTCTACTACTGAGATGATAAAGTTAGCAACTTACGACTTAAGTTCTCTAGAGTACTCACACTCATATTCTCACAAGTCTTTTGGTTTACTTGTTAATAAGCTACTTATTAAATTTCCAAAGTGGATTGAGAGTTCAAAAAGTGAAAAAGCTTACCCATTTCATGGACTAATGAATGGAAAATCGAGTGAGAGACTTAGTGCTCTTACGACTAGATTTGCAGGAAATAACCTTTCTTCGTTAAGCCTTTCTCACTGGATGGCCCAAGAGAACAACGTTCTACAAAACTGGGATGAAGTCATCTGCCCTGAGTTTAAGGGTGATGAATTCTTTCAAGGTAAATATACACAGATATGCCAAGAGATTCAGTTTTTAACTTTCTTGGTTGATTTAGCAACTTATCAAGGTCATGACCTACTTGGATTAATCTGTAAGGTTATGAATGATAAGTATAATAAATCAACATCCAATGATGCTGGACAAATGTCTATTTTCAGCAGCACTGACATTAAGACCTCTCAATCAACTTATGATCGCGTTGTCTTAAATCTTACAAAACTACCAAAGAAAAACCCTCACCATTACCTTATGGGACAGGTTACAAATGAGCTTAAAGCACTTAATAAAGATGGTTACCTCTTTGTATTTACGAACCAAAAGTTCTTCGTTCCTTCGCATAGTGATAAGATTGAGCACTTCTTAAAAGAAGCTAAGATTGAAGCCTTATTCAACCTTGATCAATTGAGTGGACGTGGAGAAATAGCAAGCTTTCTATATGTATTTAGAAAGAGAAAGCAGTACTCTAAACCAGCTTTCTTAACTCCAATTGCAAGTTCAGAGAAAGAGGCATGCTTAAGCTTTAGATGGAGTGGGAACTTAGAGATCTTTAACAAGTTTGAAACATTCGTTGATGAGTTCCAGACTTTTATGGATACGAAATCATGTGCCTCAACTCCTGTTTATCAAGCTGAGCCTTGTACTAACCTATCATTTGATTTTCATCAAGACGCAATTCTTGATGGGTTACTTCTAAGTTCAACAAGTAAAGATTCATCAAATATTACACACCCTAGCTTCTTCAAAAACCTAACGAAGTCGTGTGTACCATTTGATTCTTTTTTTCAGATTGAAAGTTTCTCTTCAGAGCAAAACCAATCTAGAAAGAACAGCCTAACTTCTGACTTACTCGGGATATCGATAAGACACGAAGAAAGGTTCCCTTTACTTCTAATTGTAGATCACACAAACCCAAAGAATATTACTCTAGAGCTTACTAGTGCTGATGTATATCAAGCTAAGCTTGAAGAATATGGAATGGCCTACTTCCAGTACTTTGGATTAATTCCAAAGAGAAATGATATTAATTTAAACGTTTTTAGAGAGTACTTTAATACTCAACTTGGAAGACAAATTATTCAGCTATTCTTAAATGGCGGTGACACTAAAGTTAAAGCAAAACTTAGATCACTATTAGTTCCAAAGTTTTTCTTAGAAAATAACCAAATTCCTACTCACATAATAGAGTCATTTAAAGTTTTCAACTTTGACTCTAGTGAAATTTTAAACTCTCACCCTACAGAATTAAGTGATGAGTTTAATCAGTCTGTGAATTTCTTAAATTCTACTCAACAGAAATACCCTTGGCATACACTCGGTATGATCTCTCACTTCAAGCTATCACTTAACAGTGCTCTTGAAAAATTAGACCATACCCCAACTGAAATCTTCAAGAACCCAGTTATTATAGAGCAGCTAATTGGAACATCTTCCCAGAGTATCTACCCTAAGAGTGCTGATATTTTTGTCAGAATGCCATTAAAAGACCCTGCACATATCCACCACCCTCTTACACAGGTTGAGATTGGAACCGAAGGTCAAAACCACTATGTTGAGTTAATTTCTGGTGAGAATACTATTATCCAACTTTATACTTCTAGTAATCTTGCTCAGTTTATTAAATTCATTCTATCTTCAGCTATAGGTATGGAAATCTCTTCAATACTACAAAACCTTAAAGTGCCTTCAGCAGCTAATATAGATCTTATCCTAAGTAATCATACAAGCTTGAAAGATACACTTGAAGATCTAGAAAGTAGATGTTCTAAGAGAATTCTTTCTATCCTTACTACAAATATCAACTCTTAATTACTTCCAAAGATTTCATTTTCGACTATAATATAGTTAACCCCTGGGTGTGGAATGAAAACTGATATAACAAAAATTAGAAAGAACATTTACAGTTATATGAAAAATAAGGCCCATGCACTTGAGGGGAACTTGTCAGATGAGCTTATTTCATACCAGCGAAGCCAGAATAGGTACGCAAATAGAGACTTTCTTATCTCTAGTTTTCAAAACCTTGTAAAATCTCTTAAACGGGCCAAGGTTATATATCTAGGAGACTTTCACTCCTTTGATCAAAGCTCACGTAATTTTGAAAGAATCATGAGACCTATAGCTCAATCTAATAAGTCTATCACTTTAGGTGTTGAGTTTGTTCATATTGAGTATCAAGTCCATATAGATAACTATTTAAACAACCTTATTACAGAGATTGAGTTTCTTGAAAATATTGATTACTACGAGTCATGGAGATTTCCGTGGAACCAATATAAGGTATTCTTTGAACTTGCTAGAAGTAATGGTCATAAGATAATAGCTCTAAACTCACATGGTTCACTCTCTCAAAGAGATAAGAGAGCTGCTGAAATACTCGTAGAATACATTGAAAACAATCCTAAGGATAAGCTATTAGTTCTCTTTGGAGAATATCATATTACTCCTAGTAAACTTCCTAAACAGGTTAGAGATAGGTCCAAATCAAAATTTATTCAATCTATTGTTCATCAAAACCTTGATAAGGTTTATTGGAAATTAGAAGATACACAAATGGGTAGAAAAAAGACCCAAGTAATAGAATTTGATGAGAATGAATTTTCAATTCAATCTTCAGCACCATGGGTGAAGTACGAAAGTATGATCTATTGGTATGAAAACTTACTTGAAGACCCAGACTTTGATATTCATGAATATATGATGGAGTCAGGCCTTAAGAGCTTTACAGAAAATGCAAATGACACCTTTCTCTTTCTGACTGAGAAGATGCTTAAGGCGCTAAATATTAAAATAAACAAGTCGCGAATTGAAGATTTCAATCTACACGATCATCAAAAAATGAGTTTTATCTTAAAGAAAGCAGAGTCGATCAAATCTAAATCTGTTTCGAAATACTTTAAGGGACTTGTCGTTAAAGGAAGGAGCTTTAAGGTTCCTCACACTAATGATTACTATTGCTCAAACTATTCAATAAACAGACTCGCCTACTTAGGAGGTGTTCATATTTGGCATCTTCAAAGAGGTCTAAGTAAACACCAAACAATAGAAATTCTTTCAAGCTCCTCTCAAGAAGAGAGATTCACTTTTTTAATGTATCAATTCTGTTATGCCTACTTTTGTTCGAAGGTGATTAATCCATTTAGAAAATGTGATCTATATGCTGATATTTTTGAGAAGTCTAAAATGAAACAAAGCTCTGACACTACCTACTATCAAAAGTGTCTTGAACTCATTGAATATGACCAACGAGCAATTGATATAAATAAGACAATGAAAGGAATGCCATTAGATAAAGTATATAAGATGGCAAAGATAATTGGTTACATGCTTGGAGACTTACTTTTTGATAATCATTTTGAAAAGAGGTCAAAGAAGTATCAAACTATTACTAATACTTTATGCTTTGAAGAATTTTCACAGGAAAACTATATTGAACTTTGTAAGGCCTTACTTCCAAAGAGGAGATATAAGACCTTTAGAAAGAGATTCTTTTAAATTGATTGTTCTTTGATCGCTTCAAGTATTTCTTGCTTCGTTCCAGACTTTATACTCGCAACTCTTTTTACAGGGACTTCACCAGCTGTCATAACAATTTGAACTTTCGAACCATTCACTTCACCTTCTCTATAAAGGTTATCAAATGAAACAGACCCTAAAGAGTCCTCTATTAACTCTTTTGATATTTGTAATGAAAGAGGTACATGGTCTTCAGAGTCAGTCATTCCGTTAACTGCCGAAAGAAACTCTTTATCAAACCCATTTCCACTATCTGTTAAATTAACAAATACTTTTGAACCTACTTTCTTACCTTCTATTGTAATTCGCCCTGTTGAATCGCTTACTTGGCAATTCTTTACAGAATTCATAATAATATTATAAATGACTTGTTCTACGGCCTCGGCCTCACCTTGTATTCTTAGGTTGTCAGTAATGTTTAAATCAATAATTACACCATCAGCTAAAAGCTTATTGCTCAAATGATTAACTACTTTTGTTAAGATTTGATCAACATCGGCTACTGGGCCTATGTAAACAGTATCTTCCAGCTCAGAAGATGACCCACCCTCAGCATTTCTAACAACACAGTCTATCTCTTCTGATTTTGTCCAAATATTATCAATCTCTTCTTCAGTAATGTGCTTATCAGTCATCATTGCCTGGATCTGACCTACAGAATCCTTAACAGGGTTTAGACTACTAAGTGCATGGAATTGAGAAAATAGTTTTGAGCAATAAACTAAATGGTTTTGCTCAAGTGCATCTTTAATGATGTTTGCAACTTCTGAGTGAACTATCACTTCTCCACTATCAATTCTATCTTTAGCATCTTTCTCAGAATTAGAGTTTCTTTGATCAAGATTCTTTCTTTGTGCTAGATCCCAAAGAAGGAGAAGAGGAACAATAAAACACAGAGTCACTAATAAGATCATCAAGTTATTCTTAGAAAGAATAATACTCTTCTCTTTACTGATGAACTCTCCATCAACATTATCGTATTTCATCTCTAACTTTTCAAATCGATCAGAAAGATTGCTTAGGATTACTTCTGCATCCTTATCTGAGAAAGAGTTTGAACTCTCCTCTATTCTTTCATGAAACCAATGAACATCTGATATAAAAGCATTCAGTGCCTGACCAAGCTTTACTGCATTAGCAGCAAATACTTTCTCAGAAAAGCTATTTGTTTCAGCTAAGCACTCTTCAGTCATTTTCATAAATCCAGACTCTAAATACATCGAGTTTGAATCCCCTATAACCTTTGCAGTATAACTTTGATTTACTCTTGAGAAGCAAGTTGAAAGATTACTCTTTAAAGAAGAGATATCTGACACTTTAGTATTCAATTTATATTGAAAAACACCAGTCATGATAAGAAGCGCAGTCGCCCCTAAACCAATGATGGCCTTCTTGCTTTTCAACCAATTTTGAACTTCATACTTCATATTTTCCTGTCCTTGGAAAAAACAATTGAGGATAATTTCTAAATTAAATCCTTTAACTTATTGAAAACCTGTAGCAGCTCTGCGGCCGCTACTACTATTTTTGCAAGTAGCCGTTGTCGAGTCAAGAGGTGGTGAAAAGTGCCTCGATATTTCAATAAATCCTATCTAAACGCTTGTTATCTGGTATACATTATACCTATGAAGTCTTGGTCAAAAATTCAACTAGAAAGTTCAGGGATTTCCCTCGCACTTTCAGTTCTTTTAAATATTGTTCTGGTAGTCCTTACTTCCTTAATATTTAAAATGACTCCAACTCATTTAGATAGCCCTATTCCACTTTCTCAAGAAAAGCAGTACATCAAAGTAAAATCGTACAGAACTGTTGGTGTAAAAGGTGGAAAGAAAAATCAATTCTCTTCTCCAACCAAAACTCCTCCATCACCTCCTGCGAAATCAGGAAATGGAAAACAGTCAGTTAATTTAAGTCAACTTGGCTCAATCAGTAAATCTTCAAATTCAAAAGCTGTGAAATCTCCATCTAAAGCTCAACCTCTTCAATTTAAGAAAGAAAAGTCTAATTTCACTTTTTCGGCAAAACCTCCACTTAAGCAAAGAATGAGAAAGCAACAACAACAACTTCAAGGAGATGTCCTTAAAAATCTTGCGGCCAACCCAAGCTTTGCAAACGCTCTAAGCAACAAAGGCTTTAATGTACAATTTGATCCACCAGAAGGTATACGAGAGGACGAATTAAATAGTATTGAAAAGATATTTTATAGCTTTCAAAAAAGAACTTATGAAAAGTATTTGAACTCTTTTTTAAACACTTACTACTCTAGTCTTACATCAAATCCTAATTTAAAAAATGATCTAACCTCAGATAGACATAGACTCAATGCTAGAGTTCAATTTGATAAGAATGGATTTATTATATCTGTGAAAATTTTAAAGTCTTCTAATAGTGATAGCGTTCATAACTTATTTGAAACAACATTAGATAAAATGAGGTCAATTCCAAATCCTCCAAAAGATCTCTTAGGAAAAGATGGTAACTTTACGATCTACTATTCTCTTTATATTAATTAAGAAACTTAATATAGCTCCAAACCCCTAATACAGAGAAAAGACTCAGAACTACAGGCTTACTTAAAAATGCCTCTTTAAGATCTAAGATAAATGCCCATATACTTCGATTTACTTCATAGACTTTTTTTCTCTTAAGCTTAATGACTCGCCTTTTTATTTTATTTTCAAACTCATCAGACTCAGCTTCAAATATCTGCTTAACTTCTACAGGACTTGATATAAAAGGGATTTGTTTTAGAAATACTTTACGATCATTCTTTAACTTTAAAAGTTTACTATTGCAGACTTCACAAGACTCAAAATGCCTTGATAGAAAGTCCCCTGCTAATTCACCATTCTCTAAAACAAGTGACGCTTTATGAGAATGAGGACATCCCGTCCCTTCTGTGCTTGTTACATCCATGTGATTAGTTGACATCTGTTGGTCTTCCTAGAAATTCATAAACTGAGTTTACGCCTGTATGATATCTTTCTATTGCTGAAATTCTATCTTTTCCAATTATTACACCTACTCTTTCCCAGGAGAAAGATAACTTCTCTCTCAGAAAAACTGTGGCCCTATTCTCAATTGGAGTTCTGTAAAATGGTCCAAAACCATGAGGAATTGTGAAACTTCCACTTAATTGACCTACTCTTATTTTGGCCAAACGAAATATATGTGAATAGAGAGCTGTTGTAATAATGAATTGATCTGCTGCTAATAAGTCTCTATTTTCATAATACTCAGGAAACTTATCGGAGAAATCTTTATCAACTAATATTAAATCCAACGCGTCTAAAACAAGCTGACCTGCTTGAAGATCGTCAGGCAATAAACTGTATGCAAATGGATAGAGTTCAGTTGATTTTTGTTTAAAGAATTGT
>NZ_JBFGYP010000066.1:0-15902 GCF_041587335.1 Halobacteriovorax sp. | reverse complement strand
ATTGAAAATCCAAACTTTTCTAGAGTTGATGTACAAACTGCACGTCAAATTATCTTTCAAAAAGTTAGAGATGCTGAAAGAGAGATTCTTTTTGCTGAATTCAAGCACAAAGAAAATGAGCTTGTTACTGGTATCGCTAGAAGATATGAAAGAGGAAATATTGTTGTTGACCTTGGTAAAGCGGATGCTGTTCTTTCTAGAAGAGAAGTTATCCCAGGTGAGAACTTTAAGCCAGGTGATAGAATTCAAGCTTTCTTAACAGAAGTTGTAATGACAAATAGAGGACCAGAGATTCGTTTATCAAGAACGTCTCCATTATTCCTAGTTAAGTTATTTGAACTTGAAGTTCCTGAAATTCAAGATGGAACAATTGAAATCAAGTCTGCAGCTAGAGAGCCAGGACAAAGAGCAAAGATTGCTGTTATCTCTGTAGATAAAGACATTGATCCAGTTGGTGCTTGTGTTGGTATGAAAGGTTCAAGAGTTCAAAATGTTGTAAATGAACTTCAGGGTGAGAAGATTGATATTGTAAAATGGTCTGACGATGTTGAGACATTTGCAAGAGCAGCACTTGCTCCATCTGAAATAACAAATATTCAAATTGATCACTCTGACCACACTATGGATGTAGTTGTTGAAGAAGATCAATTATCACTTGCAATTGGTAGAAGAGGACAAAACGTTCGTCTTGCTGCAATGTTAAGTGGATATAAGATAAATATCATTTCTAAGACTAAGCTTCAGGAAAGAATTCAAAAGTCTGTTGCTAACCTTATTCAAATTGCATCAATTACTGATACACTTGCACAGGTTATGGTTCAAAATGGTATTCAAGCAATTGGTGATATTGCTGCAGCAGAGGCAAGTGAGCTTGCTGAGCTTCTAGAAGTTGATGAGGCACAGGCTTCAACAATTATAGCTGATACAATTGCTGCGATTGACGCTGGTGAAATCCAATTCCAAGCTGATGAAGAAGAGGAGCTTGTTTCTGCTTCTGCTGTTCCGGCTTACCATGGAATTATTAATAAAGAACAATCTGATGATGAATCACAAGATAAGTTCTCTGATGCTGAAAGAAGACTCCGTGAAGAGTTAGCAGCATTTAAACTGAAGTAAGAAGAAACTGGATAGGGAGTCCACATAATGCCTATGAAAATATTTGAGTTGGCTAAAGAATTGAATAAAGGTCCTTTAGATTTAGTTGAAGAACTAAAAAACAAAGGCTTTTCTGTTCGTAACCATATGACAGCACTTTCAGATGATGAAGTTAAGCAGATTATGGCCGATTATGATTCTGCTAAAGATGAAAAGAAAGCCTCTGGCTCTAAGACTAAGAAGAAAGTTGTTAAGAAGAAGGCCGCTAAGAAAGCAGTTACTAAGAAGACAGTAACAGCTAAAGCGGCAGATGCTTCTGAAGACGCTTCTGCGGATGAGAGTGAGACTAAGAAAAAGACTGTTGTTCGAAAGAAGAGCGTTATTCGAAAAAAGAGTGGTGGTGAAGTTGTAGAACCTGAGCCTACTCCAGTTGTTGTTGCTCCAGTTGAACCTGTTGAAGAAGCACCTGTTGAAGCCGTTGAAGAGAAAAAGGTTGAGGCTCCTGTTGAGGAAGTTGTTGCTGCTGCTGAAACTACTGAGAAAGTAGAAGAAGAAGTAAAAGCTGCTCCTAAGAAGTCAGAATCATCTTTTGGTTTAAGAGTTGTTTCAACTGAGCATGTTAAGTCAAAAGAAGAGATTGCTAAAGAAGAAGCTGCTAAGAAGGCTAAGGCCCAAGCAGAAGCTGATGCTAAGGCTAAGGCTAAGAAAGAAGCTGGCGATGCTCCTCATAGATTTACTCCTGTTTATATCCCACCTGAGAAGAAAGCTGATGAAGCTGCTTCTGAAGATGAGAAGAAAGTTTCTAAAGGACGAATGGGGGCGCTTGCTTCACTAATGTCTGGTAAGAAAGTTGTTAATAAGGCACAGACTTTAACTCAAGAAAGAGCCGATACTGAACTTAAGAGTTACGCAGCTCTTGGTGGTGGAATTGGACGTCCTGTATACTCTACAGTGAAGAGAAAGAGAACATACTCTGGGCCAACTAAGGATACAGAAATTACAGAAGTAAAAGAATCAAAGAGAGTTGTTAAGTTGCATGACGGAGCTACTTCGGATCAACTTGCAAGAAAGCTTAAGGTAAAACTTAAGGATATGATTGATGCATGTCTAGAAATTAACTTACTAGTTAAGACTGGTGATTTTATCGGAATGCATTTAGCTCAAGAAATAGCGAATCTATATGACTATAGAGTGGAGAATGTTGCCTTTGACGAAGATAAAGTTATGGGTAAAGAAGAAGTCTCTGAAGAAGTTAGATCTAAGTTGCCACTACGTAACCCGATTATTGCAATCATGGGTCACGTTGATCATGGTAAGACGACACTTCTAGATCACATCCGTAAAGCTAAAGTTGTAAATGACGAAGCTGGTGGGATCACTCAACATATTGGTGCTTACTCTGTTAAGGCCGGAAAAAGTACTCTAACTTTCTTAGATACTCCTGGTCACGCGGCTTTCGCTTCAATGAGACAACGTGGTGCTGACGTAACTGACTTAGTTGTACTTGTAGTTGCAGCTGATGATGGTGTTATGCCACAAACTAGAGAATCAGTTAAATACTGTAAGAATGCTGGAGTACCAGTAATTGTTGCAGTTAATAAGATGGATAAAGAGGGAATTAATACTGACAGAATCAAGTCTGAACTTGCTGACGTTGGAATTACTCCTGAGGAATGGGGTGGAGACACTCAATTTGTTCCAATATCTGCATTAAAAGGTGATGGAGTAGATGACTTACTAGAGTCAATCGCACTTCAGACTGAAATGCTTGATTTAAGAGCAAGTGCAGAAGGTAATGTAGAAGGTGTTGTTATTGAATCTAAGATTGAGCATGGACGTGGTCCAGTTGCTACAATCCTTATTCAATCGGGAACTCTTAAGAAAGGTGACTCACTAGTTGTTGGGGAAACTTTTGGTAGAGCTAGAAGCCTAACAGATCACCTTGGTAAACAATTAACTAAAGCAGGTCCATCAACACCAGTTCAAATTCTTGGTCTTGATGAAGCTCCTTCTCCAGGTGCATCTGTTGATATTGTTAAGAATGAAAGAGAAGCTAAGAAGATTGTTGCTAATAGAGTTGCTGAAAGAAAGAAACTTGAAGAAGCTCCAAAAGCGAAAGTTTCACTTGAGGATTTCTTTGCAATGGCCGCTGATGATGGAAAAGAGACTAAAGCACTTAATTTAATTATTAGGTCTGATGTTCAAGGTTCATTTGAAGCAATTAAGCAAGCAGTACTAGCACTTTCTAATACAGAAGTTGAAGTGAAGGTAATTGCTGGTGGAGTTGGTGCAATTAACGATAGTGATGTTAATCTTGCAGACTCTTCTGGAGCGTTTATCTTAGGTTTCAACATGAGACCAAATACGACAGCAAGAAGACTAGCTGAAGAGAAAGCAATTGATATTAAAACATATTCAATTATATATGAGCTAATCAATGACGTTACTCTTGCAATTGAAGGGATGCTTGACCCAGATACTATCGAAGAATTTATCGGTAGAGCTGAAGTTAAAGATACTTTCGTTGTTCCAAAAATTGGTACAATTGCTGGTTCATCTGTTATTGACGGTAAGATCAAAGATGGTTGTAATATTCGTCTTCTTAGAAATGGGAAGATCATGTTTGACGGAAAAATGTCATCACTTAAGAGATTTAAGGACGATGTTAAAGAAGTTAAAAATGGTTTCGAATGTGGTATCGGACTCGATGGATATACTGATATTAAAGTTAACGATCAGTTTGAAGCATATATGTTAGTAGAAAAGAAGAGAACTCTAGATGACGTGGCTAAAGAAGAAAAGTTAGCTGCGGAAGCTGCTGAGCTTGCTGCTCTTGAAGCAGAGTCTGAGTCTGCGGAAGCAAGGGATTAGTCTTGGGCGCAAGTTCTGGAAAGAAAAATATTCTCTCTGAAAAAATATTAAATGCTTCAAATGCATTTATTAGAACATCAGTATCAGACTCTAGTTTAACTTTTGTAAGTATAACTAGAGTCGAGCTCTCTGATGATCTTTCGAATTCAAAGCTTTACTGGGATACTTTTGATGCAGCTAAAAGAGGCGACTCTAAAAAGGCCATCGAATCTATAACGGGAAAGCTTAGAACTCACCTCTCAAAACTTTTAAAGATGAGACATGTTCCTACTATTACATTTGTCTATGATTCTCAATTTGATGCAGAAAAGAAAATTGATGATCTCTTAGATGAAGAGGCGAAGAAGGGCAAAGGCATCTCATGAGTTCACGCTCAAATAGAAAGTCGAAGAAAGCGGGGCCAGGATTTGGCCCTTTTGTTTTTAACGTCTATAAGCCTGAGGGGATGACGTCGTCTGATGCCTTAAGGCACTTCAAGTATCACTTACCCAAAGGTTTTGGTAAGATAGGTCACTTTGGAACTTTAGATCCCTTTGCTGAAGGTGTTCTATTAGTTGCTATTGGACAAGCTCCAAGATTTAATAACTATATTCATGATCAATTTCCAAAAACTTACTTAGCAACAGGTGTTCTTGGGCTTGAGAGTCCAACTGGTGATCTGACTGCTAATGAAGAAGAAATTAAAGAAGTTGATTGCCCAGAGTTTACTGAAGAACAACTTGTTAAGATAATGAATGAGTTTCTTGGTGAGTACGATCAGTGCCCACCTGCTTTTTCGGCAACAAAGCACGAGGGAAGGCCCTTATACGAATGGGCGAGAGAGGGCGTAATAATAGAGAAGCCTCCTGTTCGTCGTTTTATTTCGGCCATTGAGTTAGTTAAGTTAGAGGGGAGAGTTGTTACCTTTCGTGTGACATCTAGTTCTGGGACCTATATTCGCGTTCTCTTTGAAGATATTGCTAAAAAGCTTGGTACGCATGGTGCTCTAAGAAACCTCGTGAGAGAGTCAATTGGGCCTGCGCATATTAGCTCCGCTATAACTAAAGAGAATTGGCCTATTAGGGATGCAGATTACTCGGTTACTGATAATGCAACGAGAATAGATAATTTTTTAAATTTCCCAAAGATCGATTTAGAAGAGTTTGAGGCGGTAAAGTTCTTTAATGGACTACCGATGCTCAAAGAGGGCGAATCAGGTTATTGCTGGGGTCTTTTTGAAGGTCAATTATTGGGTTTAGCAGAGATTGAAGACAATTTATTGAGGGTTAGAGTAGGCTTTGGTGTCGATCCTCGTGAAAAAAACTAATATAAGCGTCCTAAAACAGGTTGGCTAAAGCCTTCAAAATGTTTATATTAGAGATATAATAATTTAATTTAAAATAAAACTTTGGAATCTATATATATTCCAAATTCTTAATACAGGGAGTGTTAAGTGAATACAACCTTCATTGCAATGGGAGTTGCTCTTTTAGCGGGTATTGGTCTAGTAGTTACAGTTGGAGTTTTCAGTTTATTATCTGGAGCATTCCACTTCTTATTTGCAAGACCTAAGTTTACAATTTTAAAGTCTAAGCTTGAATCTAATGGATTTGCATTTTCGCTTAAGTGGAATAGTTCACGTGAGCCTGCGAAGTTTGATTCAATTAGATTGAGACTCTTCAATCCTTTTAGTACTCCAACTCAAGTTGATGTTACTAGAACTTTTGATGCTGCAAGTTCTACTTTTGCAAGAGACCTTGATTTTGGTAAGAACTTAGAAGATTTACTAGCGGCATGTAATCATGAGAGCGCTACTGTTGAAGTTGAAATGTCAGCGAGTAAAGATGCTCTAGTTCAGCACTTTTCTTTTAAAGCACAGGCCTTCAAAGCAATGATTGATTCTGCTACAGGTGATGCTGAAAAATTTAATGAAGAGCATAGCTTAAATTATGCAAAGCCATTATATCACTTACCAAAGAGAAGCTTTGTTGCTGAGCCTTTACCGGCATCAAATAAAGCATTAAAAATAGCTTCTAATCCTGAGTTTGCAGGCGCTTTTGCTGGAGCTGCAGGTGATGCACCAGCGGCCGAGAACTTTTCAATCTCTAAGGTTTGGATTGAGCCAGGTTGTATTGTTTGTGATGCTTGTGAAGCGATTTACCCTGAGGTATTTGAAGTAACTGATGATACTTGTTTAATTCGTCCAGGAGCACCACTTGATAATGGTCTTCTAGTTGAAGAAGCTGCAGAAGCTTGTCCGGTTGAAGTTATTAAGTTTACTAAGTAATTAAAGACAAAATTCAAATAAAGAAAAAGGCCCCAATAAATGGGGCCTTTTTTTATGCTTATTTATAAGTGTTAAAAAGCAGCTAGGCTGCCCTAAGTGATCTTTCTATTTCTTCTTGAGCGTCAATAGATAATTTAACCCAAGGAATCTTCTCGAGTCTCTTTTTACCAATGGGCTCACCAGTTTCCTCGCAGAGGCCGTAGCTTCCATCCTCAAACTTTGCAAGAGCATCTTCTATCATGTGTAGCCTTGCCAACTCACGGTCTCTTAGACCCATGCTGAGAGTCTGTGCCATCAGTACTTGACTTTGGTCTACATCCTCAACAATTTGATCCTTAGAAGGTGCCAATTCATCAATAGTGTGAGTTTTCATATGGTTCAGAATTCCGCTCTTCATTTGCAGGAGAGTCGTTTTCTGCTTACTTAAAAATTGCTCATCATAGTATTCTTTACTCATGTCTAACTCCAGACAATTTGTGGGTAACAAAGACCTCTACGGTCAAAGATGAGACATATTAACACTAGATGTTATATGAAATAACAATAAATCAACTAAGTTATAAATTACAGATAGTTAGAGGTGTATCTTGTTCTTATTTAGGAAAGTTTTGCTGAGGGATTTTTGCAAGATATTTATGGCATGAATCTAAAATTAGGCCCTTAGCAATTGATTACTAAGGGCCCTATTTATTTAACTTATTCTGCTATTGGTAACGTCCAGATTGCATCAACTTCTTTAGAGAGAATTTCTTTTCTCACTGCTTCAGGAGAAGCTACAAATTCAAGATCGTATAGATCCACTGTTGCAAGCATTGCAAAACCTTCACCTTGAGAAGTGAATCTTGCGTATGATCCTGCTGCTCTCATTGCGGCCTCAAAGTTTACTGCTCCAACTTCTGATCTAAGCTTTGTAATTTCAGCTTCGATTCTCGCTCTAGTTTCTTGAGTGTTATCAGTCATTGTAGAGTAAATCGCGTTGATTGAATCTACAGTCGTCTTGTTTAGAGCAATTTGAGTCTTTATAGAAATTAATTCATAAAGCTTCATCATTACTTCGTTTGATATCTCAATAATCTCTTCTTGAGCTTCTGCTACAGTTTCTTCAGCTTCAACTACTGCTTCTTCAACCTGTGCTTCACCTTCTACTACTTCAACTTCTTCTTCAACTTCTGTTTGTACAGGAGCATCTACTTTTGAAAGATCAGATAGAAGCTTTTCAATCTGTGCTGCTCTAGAGTTTGTTAGACCTTGTAGTCTTGCAATACTCTCTAGTGCAAGTGTATTTCTTGGAGTTGCTCCGTATAGGTAGTTGTGAACATTTACGCTCGCCACTACTGAAGAACCAAATTCAAGATTGTTAACTGCACTATTTCTTCTTCTTACTACTAGTGTGTCGTAGAAAGCAGATCTTTCAACATACTGGCTTAAGCTTTCTGAGTCTTCTTCATTTTCGTAAGCATTGATTGCAGCTGTCTTTAAAAGTACAGGAGCAATATCAAAGTCCTTAGAGTCAGAGAATGGAATAAATTGCTTTAAAAATCTCTTAATCGTTGGAACCTTAGTCTTAGCATGAAGGTCTGTCTTAAATGGCATTTGGTACTTCACTCCATTCTCAGTTTCAGCTGGAAGTGGAGAACTTAAAGTCTTGTTTAGTGCTAAATGCTCAAAGATATTCTTAATCTCATCTTTGTACTTCGGCATATCTGTAAAAGATGTGTGAATATTTTCACCAGCTGAAGTTAGTCTGTCTCTATTCGTAAGGATTTCCATTGCTAGTACTTTGTCTAACCAGTTTCCTCTTACTTCAATATCGTCAGTCTCTAGTCTTTCATCATCTCTTTCTGCTGCATCAATATCGTTGTGTGGTTTACCAACTTGACCTACAACCATTGCTCTAAGTCCTACACCTTCTGAACAAGCTTGTTCTGAAAGAGTAACGCTACAAGTTTCTCTTACTTCTACAATTGACTCTTGGTTGTTTACGATATCTTGCCATGCATTTTTATCAAAACAACTTGTTGCTCTATATTCACCTTTCCCAGACTCTAGTGGGTAAGACTTGTACTCTGTTGCTTCTGCAAAGTTTCTAGCAATTCTATGTCTAAATACAACTTCGTTAGAAGTATTATTCACAACTGTATACTCTACATCACAAGTAAGATCTGGTGTTTTAATGATCTCTAAAAGTGCTGTTGTCGCTACATCATTTGCTTCAACTACTTGGTCTAATGTCTTACAAAAGTCTGGCATATTAGTGTGATCTTCAGCAGTACACTTTGTAGTCATAATTCTATCAAGGTCATACTCTGCAAGGTAGTCCTTGTAGAATGACCAAGTTTCAAATGCTTGTCTTAGGTCAAGTAGAGTATAGTATGTACCTAGGTAGTATCTCCACATTCCCATTGTATCGTTAAAGTTCTTAGATCTATTTTTCATGTTACGCCACTGGTAGTACTCTTTGTACTTAGCTGCGTAGTGCTTAGTCATTTCTAAATCGTTTGAACCTTCATCAAATCTATTACAGTTTGCGTACATGCTAACGTCTTCATCAGTACAGAACTTGTAATCAACTCTATTTTCAATTTCGTTAACACTCTTTTCAACAATTGAAGTTCCATCAACTGATTTTTGCTCTAAAGATACTAGAGTTACTTCGTTAGACTCAGCACTTTTTACTTCTACTTGTCTGTTGTACCCAAATCTAAGTGCTGCAATATCATACTTACCAAAAGTTGATAGTTCATTTAAGCTTGAGTAAGAGTAATCCATGATTGAAGAGAATGCAGAACCATTCTTAATTCCAAGTTCAGCTCTCTCTTTTTCATTGTAGAAGTTCTCTGCATCAAGTGATCCTCTAAAGTTGTGTCTTAGACCAAGGTTATGTCCAATCTCATGAACAAGAGTTGGAATATAAGCGTGACGTCCAAGAATCTGGATGATCTCTTTTTGTTGGTTTTCATTAAGATTAATCCAATCTTTTAATGCTCCACTTTGATCTCTAATTCCTGCAACTACATTAATGTCATCAACAGAAACCTTACCAAGGGCCTGGAAGTTAAACATGTCAGTTGTGTAAACACTATTCTTATGAAGAAGATCTTTAATCTCTAAGCTATCCTTCATTTCTCTTGTGAACTCATTTAACTGACCATCTACTTTTGCCAGAACTAGTTCTTGGTAACTCTTACTTTGTCTCTTCTCAACTTTCTTTTGAAAGTCTTTAAAGTTTCTTGCTGCTGCTTGAAGGTCTCCAGTTACTCCCTGGATAGCAAGTTCTTTGTGTCCATGATCGTGTCCATGGTCGTGACCTGCTACTTTAGCTGTCTGCTGAGAGTTAAGAATATCTTTAACTGATGCAGTTAGAGCTGCAGTTGTTGCAGAGCTTTTAGTTGAAGCTTGTAGAGATGCTTGAATCGCAGCTGTATTTGTAGCTTCTTTCTTAAGTTGTTTTTCAAGGTATACAATTGAATCGTAAGCACTTGGTGCAATTGACTCAAGAGATCCCTTATACATATTTACGTGACCTTTGATGATCTCACCTGTTCTTGGGTTTGCTACTGTTGGTCCGTATCCTAGTAGTCCAGAAGCAAGATCTTCAATAAGAACAACCATTGTATTTCTTAGGTTACCTGGCTTCTTACCTGAAGGCATGTGAAGCTTAAGTCTAAGGTTTACCTTATTCTTTTCAAGCATCTTATTCATTCTATTGAATGCAAAGATAGTTGCTTCTTTAAGGTAAGCATTTTCTTTTTTATCGAACTCATCACTTAGGTGATAATCAACAACAGATTTCTCTGGGTTCCATCTGTTAAGCTTGTAAGTTCTTTCAGTTTGACCAAAAGCATTCTTAGTTCTCTCTTTAGTCTTAAAGAAACCAAAAGTGCTGTGCTCATTGATTGGGTAAGCAATATCTTTATAGTTGCTTGAAGCAATTGTATCTAGTTTCGCGAAAGAGAAAAATACTCTTGTGTTAAATGCACCATTGTCATCTAACCCTTCAAGAAACTTTTCGTAATCACTTCCTGAGCTGTACCATAGTTGATTTAAACAACTGTCTGAGTTTGAGAACTTATATGTCTTCTCAATCTCAAAGTTCATATCTGTTTTAGAAACAGTATAGTCAACTAGCTTAGTCGCCTGTAGAGAATAACAAGGATCACCATTTTCTGGTAGTCCAAGGCTATCTGCTTCAAGTACTTTTACACTCTCAAAGCTAGGAACAAAGTTATCTTTTTGAAACCATTCTAGCTCATTATTTTCTTCTTCTCTGTTAGTACATTCGTCATCAGCATTTTCAGCACATCTGTATGACTTGTAAGTTACAGGAATAGTAAGAATTGGCTTATTATTTAGTGTGTTGTCTTGGAAAGTTTCATTGTCTTCCATTTCATAAGCAACGATACCTTCTTCTTCAAATTTGAATTTGACGATCTTTTCGTTACCTTGAACAAATGGTGCCATGGCCTTAGTGAATCTAGGCACACCTTGTGACGTAGGAACATAAAGAAACTCGGCTTCAGTATTGATGGCCGATTTACTTTCGAGTTCTGGCGCTTTGTAAACTGTATCAAGTTCTCTTTCTTTTGCACAACTTGCAACAAGTCCTGCGATGATCAGAGAAGTTAATAGATAGTTTTTGTTTTTCATTCTTTCTCCTAGATTGCTTAGTAGCTGAAACTTATATTTAAAAAATATGATGATAAATCTTTGTCAAATAATGAAACGTTTGACTCTCTTCCGTTTACAGCTAATGCTGATCCACCTGTAGAGTGTCCGACTCTTAAACCAAAGTTTTGAGGAAGGGCGAAAGACAAAGTCTCTTCAATTCCAAAGTAATCTTTAGTGTGTCCTGTGTAGTCAAAGTTTCTATAGTAAGATCCACTTACAGATGCACTGATTTTGTCAGTAATGCTATATGCAGCAGATAGTGAGTTCGATAATGTATATTGTGTATTTGAACTTCCACCAGTTGTAACTCTGTACTCATGAAAGTTTGTAATTACTGCAGGAGAGTAAGAAAGAGATAGTCCCTTAGTTACATGCTCTGAAGCATCATATGATATTGAACCTGCTAAACTAATAGCAGTTTGTAAGCTCGTAGTAACTCTTGAGGCCTTACTCAATGGAATTTTTACAGACGTAGAGGCCGCAGCTGAAAAGAATTTATTTAGCTTTCCAAAACTCTTAGAAAGTCCAATCTTTGGATCTCTAATATAGCCTTCACGGTCATTCTTTAAGTCTTTATCAAAAATTGTTGTAAGACTTAATTTCATGTCACGGCTAAGTTTGTAACCTATGACCATGGCCGTAGTATTACTCATATTCTTTTCTGCAGCATCTGGCGCTTTTACGTCAGTTGCAAAAGTATTAGACAGTGAGATTCCCACGTTTTCTAGGGACAAACCGGCACTGTTGTCTAAACTTTGTACAGATGTACCAGTTGCTGACACTGTATTTGCCAATACTGTTGGCGATGTCATTAGTAATATCAATAATGTAGAGGTTGATCTCTTCATTAACACTTCCTTTGCTAAGTAATACTTGAGTATTTAACTGCAATTAAAGTGCCAGAAGTTTTGGAGTCATTATGACCACGCCAGATAGGCGTGGTGAGATTTTATTTAGAGTAAATCACTTTGAAATAGCGCCTTTAGACCTGCTTCATTCTCTTCCCAAATTTGCTTTAGGTTGAGATCGTCACTAAGTACAGGGCACTCAAATGTAAGAACTGGACTCTTGTACACTTTAGGACCTAGGTCTCCAAGTGATCCAGGAGTAGGGTGACCTTCAATATCATCACAAGTTACATAACCATTGTACTGATTAAGGAACTCAGCAATTTCTTTACAGTCACCATTATAATTGATCATCGGCTTCCAAGAGTGAAAGCTCAATATGACTTTTGGTGGAAATTTATCAAATAGATTAATTAAGTATTTATTTTCTGGCTCACTTAAAGGAGCACTACCTGGATAGTACTTCTCTTCTCTAGCTTCACTAGACCAAGTTCCACTGTCATAGTTTCTATTTAAATCAACACCATTGGCGTTAACTCTAGTCGCATTTCTATAACCGTCTGGATTAAGAACTGGAAGAACTACCATTGCGAGATCAATATCCTCTTGAACTTTCAACCATTCAAATAATTGATTAACGACATAAACACCTTCTACTTCATCCCCGTGAGTTCCCGCCATTAAGTAAACATACTTCTTGGCCTTCCCTTCAGTTTTAAAAGCTTTAATAGTTTCGCCTTCTACAGATGTGCCAGGTTTTAAATCGATAAAGTTCATTATAGATATCCTCAAAATTCTCATTTATGTGTAAGGATGTTTTTATCATGTTAGCAAAGGATTTCAAATTAAAGATTGATCTCTTTTGTTGTGTGTCATGAATCTCTCTTTATAAAGATTTCCTAGAGCATGTAAACCATGTAAAATACAATGTTCAAAAGTAATATAATCTATTGATAGGAATAAAATTGAAAAATAAAACGTTATCTTTCTTTGATAAATTGAAAACAAAACTCTCAGACGATGAAAAAGCAATCTCATCTATTGATTACTTAAAGTCTCAAATTGAAAAGTGGGAAGATGAAGATGCCCTCGCGCCACAAGCGGCTGGAGAGTTGCCACTGCCTAAAGAAATTAAGTCTGACAATATGTACGCTCTATTTAGTGATGGGGCCTGCAGAGGTAATCCTGGTCCCGGTTCATGGGGAATGGTTGGGCAAGACCATAAAGGTGAGGTCTTATTTAAAGGCTCTGGAGTAGAGACTAAGACTACTAATAATAGAATGGAAATGACTGGGGCCCTAGAGGCGATGAAATACCTCTTAAATGAAGGCGTAGATCCAGAAGTGGTTGAAGTCTACCTTTATAGTGACTCTAAATATGTCGTAGATGGACTTAAGTCATGGATACATGGATGGAAGAGTAGAGGTTGGAAGAAAGCAGATAAGAAGACACCTGAGAATGTTGATCTTTGGCAAAAGTTAGACGAAGTCTCAAGTTCATTTAAAAATATTAACTATCTATGGGTTAAGGGTCATGCTGGACATCCACAGAATGAATTATGTGATCAGCTAGCTAATGAAGCACTTGATGATAGTGGATTTTAAGGAGTACGTATGAAGTTTATAATATTAGGAATATCTTTATTGGGAATGGTTTCTTGTGGTCACATGGGTGAGCAGAGAAAGGCCGAGTATACTGAAGGGGCGACTCTATGGGTTCAAAATGCGGCAGAATTTAGAGCGCTTAGTTACCAAGCTTTCAATTCTGCGAGATTGTACTTAGATCGTGCTCTTTTAACTAAGAAGACTAGAAAGAAGCCAGCTGTTGTGGTGGATATTGATGAAACTGTCTTAGACAATAGTCCTTATCAGGCCGTGAATATCTTAAAAAATAGAAGCTTTGATAGAAAGTACTGGGATGAGTGGATTAAATTAGCTCAGGCCAAGGCCATCCCTGGCTCAATTGATTTTCTTAACTACGCTCATAAGAGAGGAGTAGAGATTATCTATCTTTCAAATAGAAAGATTAAGGGGCTAGACGCTACTTATAAGAACCTCTTAAACCTAGGTTTTCCAGTAAAGAGACAGAATATCTTCTTAAGAACAACGACTAGTAATAAAGAAGAGCGTAGACAAAATGTTTTAAGAAAATTCGATATAGTTCTCTTAGCTGGAGATACTCTAGCGGACTTCTCAGAAGTCTTTAATGAGAAAGGTACAAATGATCGAAATATTCTAGTGGATAAAATGAGAAATGACTTTGGAAAGAAGTTCATTATTCTCCCAAATCCAATGTATGGAGACTGGGAAGGTGCAATGTACAATTACGAATTCTCTACAGGAACAGACAAAAAGAAAAAATTAAGAAAAGGGCATCTTTACCCACATAACTAGGCTTGATAAATTTAGAACTCGCTAGTAAACTTTATAAAAATAGTAATTTAACGCAATTATATTTAATATTACAAAGGACGTAATTATGAAGAAAAGCCTAATCGTAGGTGTTATTGCAGCAACGGCATTAATGACTAGTTGTAATAAGCAAAAAGAAATCAAGGTAACTTCTGACGAAGACAAAACATTCTACTCTGTAGGATTTATGTTTGGTCAAAGAATGAAAGATCTTAAATTAAACGATGCTGAATTAGCAGCGATGACTCAAGGTCTTAGAGATGCAGCTCATGGTAAAGAATCACAAGCTGATCTTAAAGTATACCAACCAAAGATTCGTGAAGAGTTCCAAAAAAGAATTCAATCTCACTCTCAAGTTGTTAAAGTTGAAGGTGAAAAATTCCTAGAGAACTTCATCAAAGAAGGAGCAACTAAAACAGCTTCAGGTCTTGCATACAAGATCATTAAAGCAGGTGAAGGTGCTAAGCCAGCTGCTACTGATACTGTTAAGGTTCACTACCATGGTACATTAATTGATGGAACAGTTTTTGATTCATCTGTTGATAGAGGAAAAGAAGTAAGCTTTCCATTAAATAGAGTTATTAAAGGATGGACTGAAGGTCTTCAACTGATTGGTAAGGGTGGAAAGATTAAGCTAGTTATTCCTTCTGAACTTGCATACGGTGATCACGGTGCACCTCCAAAGATTCCTGGTGGAGCGACTTTAATTTTTGAAGTAGAGCTTTTTGAAATTCAAAAAGGTTCTGAAGCTGGACATAGTGCTGGCGATGGTCACAACCACGGTAAAGCTAAGAAATAATTAATAAGAAATTATTCTTTATATAAAGGGCCCCTATAAATGGGGCCTTTTTTTGTCTAAATTCTCAATCACATACTTTTTACAATATGCGTCGTACTTGTTGACTGCATGCGTTGCCTGTTGTTTATTCCCTATCATTGAAAATAAATAGGGGGATAAATGAAAATTACTTCAAGAGTTGCTGGTGCAGCATTATTGCTTGCAACAGTGATGGGAACACCACTACAGACACAATTAATTGAAAGTGCGAATGCTTCTTTCTTTGGAAGATCCACTCAATGGAAAAAGATACAATTACCAGAATCGGCAGCAAATAAAGTTGTAGGTGTAAGAGTAGAAGATGTTGTTAAGCACCTTCCTTCTTTTGTTCCTGGGCTAAGTGATGTCAACGAAGTGCTCTTAAAAGCAAAAGATCAGTACTTTGGAGATAAGGGAGAAGTAGAAGATGTACTTAACTTATTTTTCAACGAACTACCTAAGTGGGATGGAAATAAAGTTCTTCTAAATCTTACGGCACTTGTTAAGTACGGAGAGTACTCAATTGCTTTTAAAGAAATTGAAGTTCAGTACAACTCAAGCGATGTTAAAAACTTCGTAGTTACGCCAAAGAGATTTACAGATCTATCTAAGACTAAGTTAGTCTTTGATGTTGGACTTAAGTCTAGAAAGGTTATTGTTAAAGATAAAAATAGCGATATTACAATGGTATTTCCTCTAGGTGTTGGTGCATTTGATGAGGCCGTATTAAATGATGAAATATCTCTTCTTACACCAAGATTTAAAGATGGTTACCTAGATAAGACAAAGGCCATCAGAAATAGAAAAATGCCAAGATATTTTGCAAATCTTCCATTTGTAAGAATATTAAAGGGACAAGACTCAACTGAAGATCATACTGGTATTGGTTTTCACGCTCAACCTTTCCCAGATAAGAATAAGTTTAT
>NZ_JBFGYP010000065.1:0-15980 GCF_041587335.1 Halobacteriovorax sp. | reverse complement strand
TGTATTGCCTATAATTACGATTATCTCAATCCTTGTAATTATTGGTGGAAGTGTTTACTTCAAGCAAATTAGAGAAATGGCTAGAAGAAAAGAGCCGGCAGTAATCAAAGAACTTAAAGCTACGAACTCTGAGCTTCAAGATCAAGTCAATCAGTTACAAACTCTCAACCAAAGCTTTGAGAAAAAACTCTCAAGTGGAACGACAGAGGGAATAAAATTTACTTCACTAGCAATCTTCAAGCCAGTAGCTGGCCAAGAAGATTTAAGTACTACACCGGCGCTAACTATTGACGATATAAACTTTGAAAGAACTGATAAAGATTTAAAAATAAAATTCAACATTATCAATCAAACAAAGAATGGACGTAAATTAGCTGGCTATATCCATATTTTAATGAGCTCAACGAGTAGAATCTTACTCTACCCTACAAAAGAAATAGCCTCAGAGGATATGCTAATCTCCTACAATCAAGGTGAATCATTTGCATTCTCTAGGCTCCGCCACGTGAATGCGACCTTTGATCTATCGGGCTTCGATGAACATAAAGTACTATTTAAAATACTAGTATTCTCTAGAACTGGTGACTTGCTTTACAAAAAGCTAGTCGCAAAAGATTTGAAATAATTATGGACAATATAATCTCGATTGAAGAACAAGAATTCACACTTATTGGTAAAAATACTCGTCTCAATGGTATTTTCAATTTTAGTGGTCTAACACATATCGCCGGAAGCTTAGAGGGAGATGTGCATATAAAAGATCAGTCCCTACTAACAATAGAAGAAACATCTCGTATTGAAGGCAAGATCAATTGCGCGGACCTAAAGGTTTTTGGAACTATAAAAGGCGAGATTATCTCTACAGGTAAAGTTGAAATATTTCCTTCAGGAAGTCTTTCTGGTGTGATTAAATCACAACACTTAGTGATTCACCCTGGAGCAATTATGAATATAGATGGACACACTACGGGTAGCTAGCCACAAGAGATGTGACTAGCTATATACAATTAACTAAAAGAACGTTTTGTAGTTTACAATATTTACTTTTCCAAACTCTTTTAAATCCTTTGCTAAGCTCTTTGGCCCAACAATAACAACAGTTTGATTTTTCCAATTAAAAAGAGAAGTTAGGTTCTTACTAACTTGTTCTTCTTTAAACGATTTTACAACATTAGGAAAATGGTACAAAGAGTCATAGCTTTTATGGATATCATCTAAATGCATAAGTTGTTGCAGGTAAGCAGAACTCTTTTCAAATCTAAAAGGAAAGCTTCCAGCAAGAGAGCCTTTTGCTCTTTCAAGCTCGGCCTCATCAATTCCTTTGTCCTTAATATCATTTAATATATTTTTAACTACATGAAGAAGCTCATTTACCGTTTTTACTTTTGTAAAAGTAGAGATAACAGAACGACCATACTGCCTCTGTCCTCCAGCGTATGCACTAGCAGTATATGATAGACCTCTTTTAACTCTAATCTCACGCATCAGTTTTGAAGTAAATCCTCCTCCTAAAAACTCAGAGCTCAAAGAATTTAATTCTTGGTTTTCAAACTCTCCCTCGTTTAGGAAACGACCGAGGCGTACCTGTGCTTGATTGGCCTTTGGAACTGTTACAAGATAGATCTGAGGTCTCTTAGAAGGCTTTTTAGGCTTATACGTAAGCACTCTCTCATAGTCCTCAACAGCTCCTTTCCAGCCACAATCCTTCTCTAAAATCCCTTCGAGTCCAAGAATGGACTTAGGACCAGTAATATACACTTTCTTCTTCACCTTAGTGTTGAAGTAAGAAAGCTTATTTTTTAAATCACGAGATTTGATTTTCTTTAAATCTTTGATCTTCCCACTAACAGGGTAATTATATGGAGTTCCTGCTAGAGAAAGCTCTCTAAATGCATTTGAGGCTATTAGTGAGTGATTATTCACAGCACTTCTAGCTGCATTTTTTAATGCTCTCTTATATTTATCCATTTCTTTTTTAGTGAAACTTGCATCTCTAAAAAGATGACAAACTTTTTTCATTGTAGGACTCATATCCTTAGCAAGTCCAGAAACTTCAAACACTGTTGATTCATGAGTTACATAAGCTCCCCAGCTTGCCCCAAAGTACTCTAGGTTATCAGAGATATCTTTTTGAGAGTATCTTCTAGTACCACTATCGAGAAGATCAAACATCATTGACGTTTCACCTTTTCGACGAGAGTGATCAGAGAGAGAACCGTCTGCGAAGTGGAACATTGCCTGGTAAGTAGGAAATCTACTATCTTCAAGCCAAGTCACTTCTATACCATTCCAGTTTAATTTCTTAATTCTATCTTTTCCAAAACCAAAGCTATTTGAAGAGAGAGAAAAGCTACAAATGAGAACTAGTAAGTTTAAAAAATATACTTTCATTACTTATTTCCTTTTGGATTCTTGTCCCACACAGAGAGGAATATATATTCATTTTTATCAAAGATATCGTGGCATACCTTTTTAACTTGCTCAGCAGTTATTGACTGATAAATTTCTAACTCTTTGTTATAGAAAGAATAGTCGTTGTAGAAGTTTTCTCTAAGGCCAATAAAGCTTGCGACGCCACTATTTGTCTGTAATTCACTATAGTATTGAACGAGGTATTGGTTCTTTGTCTTTTGAACAGTTCTCTCAGTAATGGCCTCATTACAAGACCTTCTAATATCTTTCAATAGACGGTGCTTAAACTTATTAAGATTTGTTCTTTTCAGTAGTTCCCCTGTAAGGAAGAAAACACCATTATGACGAAGAGTATAATTAGCTACTGAAATACTAGAGAGAAGAGGTCTTTTGTTTTTCACATATTTTTGGTGAAAATAAGCACTAGAACCATCACCTAGAATAGAGCTTAAAATATCTAAAACATATGAAGTTTCTTCGCCTATTTTCTTACCTTTATAAGCTACAGAAAACATCGGTGATGGACTCTGTCCATAAAGCTTAACATCTCTTTTATATCTTGCTCTATGAGTATACCTTTCTTCGGAATCCATTTGCTTCTTAAATTCTTTTAAGTCTTTTGATGGCTTAATATGTCCATACTTATCTTTAACCATTTCATAGACTTTATCTGCGTCAACATCCCCTACTATAACTACAACTGCATTATCAGGTGTGTAGAATTGGTCGAAAAACTTTCTCATTTCTGGGATTTTTAAATTCTTAACATCAGCTTCGTCACCAATTACAGAACCACCATATGGAGTCCCTTTAAAAACTGACTGCATCATAGCTAAAAATAGTTGTCCCTTCGGACTATTTTCGTAGCGATACTTTCTCTCTTCAAGTACGACAGCTCTTTCCTTCTCAAATGCCTTAGGCTCAAGAAGAACATACTGAAGTCTATCTGCTTCCATATCAATCATTGTTTCTAACGTATGACTTGGTAGGTTTTCATAATAAACAGTTGAGTCAAAGCTTGTATAAGCATTTGTAGAACCACCATTACTTTCTATAAAAGTATCGAACTTATGTGGTCCATATTTCTTAGCTCCCTTAAACATCATATGCTCTAGGAAGTGAGTTGCACCAGTCGTTCCGTTGGTCTCATATCTTCCCCCAACATCAAAGAAAGTATAATATGAGTAGATTGGAAGTTGAGGATTCTCAACCACTAAGAGTCTAAGACCGTTAGAGAGTGTAAACTTCTTTACATCTAGCTTTAGATCACTCGAAGCAGAATTAAGTCCTTCTCCTTTATTAGTGAAGTTAGAACAGCCTACTAAAGACAAAAGTAATAAAAAGATAATTGTTTTATTCATTGAGATTTCTCCCTACCCATTTTCAAAAGAATTGGTATAGTTAATACTAAAGATATAGCTTAAACACTTGAAACTGCAATGACAACTAGAGATCTATGACCAAAACAAAGAATAAGTTAACAATTTTAGGTTCTGGTACTAGCACTGGTATTCCAATGGTCGGCTGCAAGTGTTCTGTCTGTAACTCCCCCATAAAGGAGAATTACCGCCTTAGAACTAGTATACACCTTCAAACGTCTGGAGGTCGCTCTATTATTGTCGACACAACTCCCGACCTTAGACATCAGCTACTCTTAAACAAAATAAATAAAATTGACCTGGCCTTTATTACTCATGATCACGCAGATCACACCCATGGAATAGACGACTTACGTCCTCTCACATTTCCACCTAATGGGAAATCAATACCAATTTACACCTATGATAAGTGCGTCGCGCAACTGACTAAGAAGTTCTCATATATATTTAGGCCAAACGATCAACTTCCTAATATAGGAGGGGGCATTCCAAGACTTTCACTAGAAACAGTCAATATTGGGGTAAAAAATACGATCCTTGGAGAAGAATTTGAATTTCTTCTACTCAAGCATGGCCATACTGAAACGCTAGGAATAATACATCAAAAAATGGCCTATATTATAGACTGTAACGAGCTTACAAAAGATCAAATTACCTACTTGAGAGATAAAGAGCTAGATCTCCTAATCCTAGATTGTGTTACTAACCGTGAACATAAAACACACCTGTGGCAAGACAGGTCCTTTGAATATATTTCACAGATTAGACCCAAAGAATGCGGTCTAATTCACATGAATCACTCTCTCGATCACGATCAACTAAAGAGTGATGCAAAAAAGACCTTCTCCTTCCCTGTATACCCTACTTTTGATTCCCAAATCTTATATTATTAACATACCCCTATTTTTTGGTTTCAATAACGTATCTAAATGATTATATTTTTCAAAAAGTTAAGTTTTATTACTCTATTCAGGAGAGAGTTGATGAAAATAGGTGTACCTAGAGAAATTAAAAATAATGAAAACAGAGTTGGTCTTGTTCCAGGTGGAGTTAGACAACTAGTACATGATGGGCACGAAGTTTTCATCGAGAACAATGCAGGTGTTGGTGTAGGAATCGAAAACGAGGAATATATTAATGCTGGAGCAAAAATTCTTCCAACATTAGAAGATGTTTTTGCTGAATCAACAATGATTATTAAAGTTAAAGAGCCACAAGCGAGAGAGATTGCTTGCTTAAGGCCACATCATATTCTTTATACTTACCTTCACCTTGCTGCTGACTACGAGCAGACAACAGGTTTAATGAAATCAGGATCAACTTCAATTGCTTATGAAACGATCCAGCCAGATGATGGATCACTTCCACTTCTTACTCCAATGTCTGAAGTTGCAGGAAGAATGGCAACACAAGTAGGTGCTGCTTACCTTCAAAAAGATCATGGTGGAAAAGGTATTCTTCTTGGTGGTGTACCAGGAACAAGAAGAGCGAAAGTAACAGTTATTGGTTGCGGAATCGCAGGTACAAATGCAATAAAAATGGCGATGGGAATGGGTGCTGACGTAACAGCAATTGATCTATCTACTAAGAGACTCGCTGAGCTAGATGATTTATTTGATAATAGAATCACTACTCTATTCTCTAATATTGAGAACATTGAAACTAGTGTTGTAGCATCAGACTTAGTTATTGGAGCTGTTTTAGTTCCTGGAGCAAAGGCACCTAAACTAGTAACTAGAGATATGATTTCTAAAATGGACAAAGGTTCTGTTGTAGTAGATATCGCAGTTGATCAAGGTGGCTGTATTGAAACTTGTAAGCCAACTACTCACCAGAACCCTACTTTTGATATAGATGGCGTAGTTCACTACTGTGTAGCAAATATGCCAGGTGCAGTTCCTAGAACTTCTACTTTTGCACTAACGAACGTAACTCTTAAATATGCAAGAATGATTGCATCTATGGGAGTTGAAGAAGCGGCGAAAATGGATCCAGCATTTAGAAAAGGGATCAATGTTTACAAAGGTGACTTAGTTTATGAACAAGTTGCAGTAGATTTAGATTTACCGTATACAGCTTTAAAAATATAATCTCAAAGGCCTTCCTAAGTGGAAGGCTTTTTTTATCTACTTTCTACAGATAAGCTTCAGTAAGACAATTCCCTTCTTAGCACCTTCAGGTAAATTCTTTTCACTCATATCAACTGACCTAACCCCAAAGTCTGCCAATAGGCCTACTCGAGTGTTAAAACAATTCTCAACGGAAAAATTCTCCATCTGAACGATTGCATCTAGAGATTTTAAGAAATCGGTTGCGATGTAAAAGTCTTTATCTGATAGTTCAGAATTCTTTTTTACTTTGCTTATTTCAGAATGAAGTATACTCACTCTTTCTTTTTGATCTTTAAATTCTTTTAGTAATGAAATCGTTTTTATATTTGTATCTATAACTTTACCAACGTCATAAGCGTGAGCTGAGAAAGTAATAAGAAAAGCTAGTATGTAGTACCACATGAGTTCTCCTCTCCTTTTTCAACTTGTTTTAAGTCACCATCTATTCCACCAACACCGTTTGAACCTGCAACGTATCTTGCAACCTCAAGTCTACGAGCATTTCCACCTTTGTATCGATGTTTGATGACATAGCTCATATAACTTTTAAAATCGTCATTAGAGAAATTTGAAAAGCCAGAAACTTTTCTCTTCTTATTTCCTATTGGATTATTATTCTTATCTAAAGACTCAATTGTTCCTTTCTTCAGTTTCTGCACGAGTCTTTCAAATGGTCCACTTACGCCGGCAACCCCACCGTTGTAAGACCATCGAGCAAGAATAATAGAGAAGTCTTTAATCTGCTTTGCTGTCATATTTAACTTATTTTCTTTATTCTCTTTTTCAAGCATATAAGTAAAATATTTTTTATTATACATATAATATACGGCCGCCATATAAAATCCTTCATCCGGATTTTTTGGTGAACAAAGCCTTTCATTTTCTCTAGCTCTTAAATATTCATTCACTTTTGAAGCACTCTTTTTTGCTGATGATGGAAGAGTTAATGGGTTATCATAAATATTCTTAAGCCCTTTACATTCCTTTTGATTACCAGTCATTTTATCTTTTAAATCAGATAGAAAAAATGCAGTTAATCGACTTACCTTTTTCGACCTCGAAGGACTGTCTTCATAGGCCCTGTATCCCTCTTTAGTAGAAAAAGGTTTAGCGTAATTTAAGACTCTAGAGTTTGATTTAATCATGCTCTTTGCCTGATTTAACTTATTGTAAAAGTCCATATAGTTAACTGAAACGATTTGTCCAACTCCTAGAGCAAAGGTTGGACTAATAGTTTTTGGCTGAAAGTGGGACTCATGATTAATAATTGGAAATAGCTCTTTAGCATCAACTCCTAAACATTTTGTCATATCAACAAATCTGTCTGCCAAATGACTTGAGAGTTCTTTCGATGCACAGGCCTTAGGGGCCTTATTTAATAATCTCCAACCAGCAAATCTCTTTTTTCCACTTTTCTTACTATAGGTTGCCTGCCTAATTCTTTTTGGAATGATATTTCCTTTAGAGTCTTTAGCACAACTAGGATTTGAACTTCTATTGGTTCCATGCCTTAAACTAGAAGAGATACATTTTGCGAATCTTCTCTTCTCTGGAACTTCTAGAATCTTATTGATATCACTATTTTTTAACTTAAGTTCTTTATCCATGTAATCGTTTGCCTGCAGTGTCTTTCCTCTACTATTTTTAGAGTTTTTTAAACGACAAGTCTGCCACTCGATATCAGTTGCTTCAAGAGGAACATCTTCATAGTTCTCTCTAACATCATCTGTACAATCATACTCTGCAGAAACTGTATTAACAGCTTCTTCAAGAGAGTTATCTGTAAGTATATTAGTCGCAGAATCCATTAAATTGACAGAAAGTTGAGCATTATCATTTAACTCATCAAGATCCTCATAAGGAATACGATATTCCCATTTCTCTCCGTTTCTTGTGACGATGTAGTCACCATTTCGGTGCTTTCCTACTACCTTCAATGTATCTTTTGGTTCAAGCTTATAGCGCTTCCCAGTTCTTCGCCCATAAGCATGAACAGAAGAGTTTTTATCTAATTTAAACTTTACTCCCGGCCCTAATTTAACAGACTCACTTGGTCTTTGAACCTCTGTTAGAAAGTCAGAATTTAAATTTGAAGGAAATGTTTTTACTGAGGGAGAATAAATTTTGATATTTAAGTTGGACTCTTTTGGTAATTCTAATACTTCTATAGAACAAGAACTACCACTAGACTTAACACTAATCGTTGACCCTTTTGGGACACCGAGAGTCTTATCACCTTTACTTTGAACATTTATAAAACGGTCAATTTTATAGGCCTTTCCTACTTGAGGACAGCTAGTAGTAACACTTGAAACCTCGACACCTGAAGATAACTCCTCATCATCTACAGAGTCACCCTCACCATCATAATTCATGAGTCTTTGAATTAAGCTATCTAAAGAGTCATATTCATACTCTTCTTGCTTAGCAAATGTTTTTTTAACAGGTGTTTTTTTTGAAATAACATTACTATTCAAGTATCCAAGGTAGGTATTATTTCCAATTACAGCTGATCCCTTTATCCCAGTTTTAGAATTAATGATTTCAATTTTTCTTTTCCAACCATCGACTTCAAGAACACGTATTTCATCACCAGGAGATAGCTGAACTTTTGCACCATTGTAAATTTCGACTTCTATTGCTTTAGTTATGTAATGACTTTTTGGCTTTAAACTTACTTGTGATAAATTACCATCAGTTAGGTGATCATTATAAGTAGACTCGCCTATAAAGGCATCACCCGTGTTAATACCGGGAGAAATTGTTGTAATAATTCTAATTGCTCGCTTCCATCCATCAACTTCTTTAATTTGAATTAAGTCTCCAGATCTTAGGTACGATTTTTTACCATTTTGAATTACTTCTACTACTTCATCAGACTTCACTGATACAAACTCAGAGCTCGCAAATATTGAGCGAGAAAAAATAAATATTAGTAAAAATAAAAAATATTTCATTCTATTTTATCGGTAATTAGAGCTAAATACTTAAGTAAAAGACACTGGTTAATGCAGATTTAGTTTGTTCATAAAATCAGCATCTTAATTAAGTTTTTAGACAAAAAGTGACGATAGAACTCTATACTAAATATTTCTACGACTGTAAGAGTCTTAGCAATAATTAAAGAGTTACTTCAATAAATGAATTAGAGAGAATTGTTAATGATTAAAGGATTAGTATACATTTCATTTTTACTTTTCTTATCATGCTCAACTCAACCGCAAAGATTTGTCTACAAAAAGAAACTAGAGAGTCACCCCTTAACTAAACTTTCATCCTGGAAATGGACAGAAAATAGAAACCTAGAGACAAAAGTATCGACAAGCCTAAGTGATCAAGAGGAACAATTATTCTCCATACTAAAAGGTGCCTACGGACTGTTCCCAGCTAAAAATATTAAAGAATCAGACATAGATTCATTTAATTTTCAGCATGTCTTTAGATACGCTCTCCTATCTCTACCAAGAGAGTTAAAAGTATATTTAAACAAGCATCTAAGAAAGATTTTTCTAGTTAAAGGTCTAGGTGTTACAACTTTGACAATTCAACTAACTGGGGATGCTAAAGAGAACACAGGTCAATTTATTAGCTTTCTAGATATAGACGTTATCAATCAGAGAATAAATGACTGGTATAAATGGAGAGAATATACAGCATTTCAAAATAAAGAAGAGTTTAGCTTTACTCCTTATCTCTCTCATAAAAATAGTACTGTGAACACCTCACAGATGGCCCTATCCTATTTAATTGCTATTATTTTAAACTGGAATCCAAAATACTTTCCATCATCTAAAGATGCCTATTTTCTTAACCCTACTCAGTACAAGTTTATAAATCAATCTTGGAAGCTGAAAGATACTATTGTCTCTCCTAAAAGAGAGGACCTACTCGAAGAGCTCCATTACCTAAGGTATTATTCTAAAGGTGAACCTCTTTTCTCAACAGAAGAACAATCCATTTTTTATAAAGAGATTGAAAAAACAAGCTTTGTTAATCTATTTTCTATGATGGGAAGTTCGAAAGACTTTATTGAAAGTATCGCTAACTATATCTATGTTGAAAAACTAAAACATACATTCTCAATAGACTTTTATAAAAATAAAGAACTAATAAACTCATATGAGTCTTGCTGGCAGCAAGTTCGCTGCCAGAAAAAGAAAGAGATTATTGAGGATATATTAGATGCGGAAATCTACTCTACAGACTAGAAGAAATTTTCTTGTATACGAATGGCATTCTCATGACATCCTCACCCACCTGAAATCCAGCAGTATAACTACAATTGTTCCCATTATTATCACAGTGGTTAACTCTGCGACAGTAAGTATCTTCATCTGAAACAGCATCAGTCTTACCTCTTACAAGTATCCCTTCTACAAGGCCTGTTCTGCTATTAAAAACAGCTGATCCTGAGTTTCCTTGAAAAGTATCTAATGAAGCAGTGAAGTAGTATTTAGACTTATTATTGATTATTCCTCCGTCTAGGCTTACCTTTGTTGGTAGTCCCCACGGTGTTCCAATTACGACTAATTTCTCATTCGCTAAAATGTCCTTAGACTTATTTAACTTCAAAGGTTTTCTTTTTAATTTTCGACTAAGCTTAATTGCTGCAAAGTCTATAGTCCTATTCATTGTTGCTTTTAGGACTTCGGTGCATTTTACAATATTACTTTTTGGTATTTCTATATTTCTTGTATCTTGAAACTCTTTAGCTTGGTATCCAAAAACCCAAGCATACTTACCTGATGAACAAATATCTTTCATCTCACCTGTCGCGCAATGGCCTGCAGTTAGGAGGACATCATCCTTTACAAGAAAACCAGAACAAGTTGAGATATTTATTTGATCTTTAAAGCGAACATCAGAACAGAGGTTCAACTTTTCCCCCATACTCTCTTCACCTAGCGATGAGACCTGATATGTTCCTCTAGTCTTATTATATTTTAAGTTCTCTAACGATATAAGTGCCGCTGTCGACATGGCCATATTCTGCCACTTCTTTTCTGCAGAATACACTTCAACTCTAGCGTCTTTGCCGTATATAACTTTTTGATTTGCCCATGAATTACAAATAGACAGAGTGAGAGCAACAATACTTAACAACTTCAACATTTTCACCTCTTGAGTAGATTTATCTATCCCACTGGAAGCAGAGTTACAAAACGACAATTCTGACAACTCCTTACATCATGTATTTACAGATACTTAAAATATATATGAGGAAGAGTTTTCAAGCCTTTATAGATCTTTACTGAACTGCTAGAATTAAGAGGTGCGAAGGAGTACAAAATGACGGGAAATAAGCTCGTAGACAATATTATTCTAATTCTCTCTTTTCTTGCTACAGCAGTATGCGTTGGTGTGTTTCTCTATACGGAAATGATTTATAAAAAACCACTTCCAAATGAGCAAGCAGAGCTACAGAGACTATTGTCTGATAATAAGAAAATGGCATTCCCTGCTCCCTTTAAGCTTGATTCTCTAATAATAAACCTTAAGGCGAGGAAGACAAAACTTAGATTTCTAAGTGTTGAAACTCAACTCGTCCCTTTCAATCACAATTCAGATGATAAGTTCGAGGCTCATAGATCAATGATTAATGATTCAATTATTAATGTTGCGGGAAGAATGACAGCTGAAGAGTTAAATAGTGTTTCTGGAAAAATATTACTTGAGGAAAGGATTAAAAAATCTGTAAACCTTATCTTAGGAGAACAGCTTGTCAAAGGTGTTCTATTCACAAAATTTGTTGTTCAATAAACCTAAAAAAAAGGCCTTCGAAAAGAAGGCCAAGTATTTGATATATTTATTCTACAGTAACGGACTCAGTTAAACGTCCTTCTACTTCTTCTGTCGTTGTCATATTAGCGGCGTCATCAGGAAGGCTATTAATGAAGCTCTCAACGTCAGCTTTGCTAAGTTTACCTTCTGCAACTAGCTTATCTCTTAATCTTTTATCCAATTCTTTATCTTGTAAGGCCTTACTAAGTCTCATTTTTACCTCTAAAATTAGTTATTAATGCGAATTAAAGAGCAATCTAACACTTTTTAACTCAATTCGTAAAGATTATTGCCAGTATTTTGGTGGCTTTTCATCGTCATCTTTAACAATTCTGAGATTGGCCTTACTCTTTGAGCGCATTTTAACCTTTTTATCGTGATCAGAAGTGAACTTCTTCCACTTAGGCGACGCAATTAGATGCATCCAGCCATAACCAAATGCCATCGCTCCTAAGTGTCCCCAGGCCAAAACTTTTCCAGGAGTGAAGAACCCATTAAAGAGCAACATCCCAACAAGAATCATACAGAAGTACTTGGCCCTCATTGGAAAGATCAGCATAAAAGTGAAAATACGGTCTGGGTAGAGAACAGCATAGGCCAAGCATAAAGCTGAGCCTGCTCCATGCATGCCATATAGTGGATAACCAAAGAGTCCTGAACCAGATAGAAAAAGCGTCGAGACTAATAAGTAAATTATCCCAGCACCAATTGTTGAAGTAACGAGAAAAGCAATATAGCGAGTTGCTCCCCACTGTGACTCAAGTTCACTACCAATAAACCATAGCAGTAGCCCATTGAATAAAACATCAAATATACCGCTCGCTATAAATGGATATGTTGCTATTTCGTAGATATGGCCAGAGAAAAACATTGCTGGAGATAATCCCAGATATGATACTAGACCTATTCCACCTGAGGCCTTTAAAATACTTGAAAGTACAAATAGAGCAACCATAACAATAAGAATGATCTTATTTACTTTTGATAATGTTGGAATATGTATTTGTGATTGATTCATAATTATGCCTTTTTCTGAGAAACCTCAATGAGTACACCACCTGTCGACTTTGGGTGAATAAAGTTTACTAAGCAATTATTAGCACCGTCTATTGGAGACTCATTAAGTAAAGTATAACCTTTTTCTTTCAATTCATTACATTTTGCAACGACATCAGAAACTTTGAAGCATAAGTGATGTATTCCCTCGCCTTTTTTCTCTAAGAACTTATGGATTGGTCCACTCTCACCAAATGGACAAAGTAGTTCCAAGTGAGCATTCTCATCCATCTGAGCAAAGGCAGTTGTAACCCCTTGTGACTCAACAACTTCTCGTTCACCAGAGAATTCTAGTCCCATATCTTCCCAAATCTTCTGGGACTTATCTAGATCCTTTACTGCAATTGCAACGTGATCTAGTACGCTATCTTTTCCTATCATCTTCTTCTCCCTCTTTCTCGTAGAGATCTTTTAATATTAAATCCATTATTATTTTAGTTCTTAATTGATTGTCGGTGTATTCATCAAATGTCTTCCAAAATTTTGGATTTATTTTTTGATCTAGAACCTTTTGCTCTCTTTCAGCTATCAGTTTCAAAATAGAAGTAAGTTGAAGAGTTGAATAGTCTTGCAACTCTTCCCTTCTCTTTTCAAAAAGATATTTTGACGTTTTCAAGTACTGTACTTCTTTAATTTCTTTCTCATTAAAGAGAGGCGTACTTGCTAAGCTTACAGCTATAAATGTCACAATAATATTTATCATTGTGACATTCTATAGGATATTTTACAGTTTTTCTAATCGAATGTTGGAGGGTCAATTGCTTCTGAACAATCAGGATTGCTCGGATCAAACGAAGGTACCGCAGGAATATCAGGAGGAGTACATACTCCACTTGTACAATCTCCAAAAGTTGGAACATTGTAGCATCTTAAGGCACAAGTTGTCTGTCCAGTATTATCAGCACCAGTCTTAACAATAAAGCAATTTGGTACGTTTTCTTGTCGACACCATTCTTTTGCCACACAAGATTGTCCAGGAGACTTAGAGCAAAATACTTGTTGATCATCAGTATTTAAATGAACTGCACAACTACCAGTTGTTTGGTTACAACAGATACTAGAACACTCATAATCCGTACTACAGCTTTCCCCTACACCTTTATTTCCTACAACAGGAACATCTTCTAAACACTGACTAACTAACTCTTTTGACCAGCATCTATTGTTAAAGCAACACTCACTACCACCACAAGTTTGGCTTGAAGAACAAGTCTTCATTGAAGTGTAAAGTACTTCCTGTCCCCTGTAGTCAGTAAGGCTTGGTCTAATTAATTGTAGAACAATATTATTTGATTGAGTGATAATTGTTTCATTACCGTCAGCATCCTTACTAAACAGCTCAACTCTTGCAGTCACATTACATGAGCTGAGTCCCTCTTGAGTTGTAGAGTCATAATTTGTAGCTCTCATGCTACAACCGTTAACGTACTCAGACTCTCCACTTGTAGTAAGAGCAAGGATATCAAATGATGTTCCATCAAATGGTGTAGTACTTCCAAAGTACTCAACACCTGCTTGAAGGTCCATTTTCCCAGCTCTTGGGAAAAGAAATGATTCGTAACCGTTTACACCAAAAGATTTTTTATAAATTCCAGTTGGAGCTGTTGAAGCATCAGTGTCAGAGAATATGGCCGCACCTGAAATTTGCCAGCTACTTCTATCGATATCCCTGTAAGGTCCATAATAAGTGTAACACTCTTCATCAGCGACATCACCACAAACTCCACCATCTACATCTAGTTTAACACCATAACCTAGTCCACCAGAGAATGTTGTCCCCAGGGCCTTCTCGTTAATACTTTGGTTTATTGAATCAGGAAGACATTTTTTTATAGAGTTTGAAAAAGGCTCAGACTCATAGTCATTACTACTTAGAGCAACATGTGGTTCAGTTGGAAAAAATGGAAGAGAAGCCGTATCAGTGTCATAGTAGAGACCAATATCTTCAATTCTAGCGTAAGTATACTTACAAACTTCTCCTGCAGTATCACAAGAGCTATTTCCTACTCCGCTCTCAAATGTTTTATCATCTATTGAGTGAAGTCCTCTACAGTATAGATTTGTATCTCTAGGGTCAGTTACAATATCCTCTAACCCTCCCGATCTATTTTCATCTGCATATTCATTATAATCAAATAAGTTATAAGACAGACGCATATCCTCAAAAGGGTGTCCTGCCATATCAAGAATTACAACTTCAACATCACTCTGAGGAATAATTCCAGGAGCGCGCCCAATAGTTGCAGCAATTGTCACAGGCTCATATTCCTTACCAAATACAAACCTTGCGTATACAAGTCTATCTGAAAGAGATGAGATATTTAAACCTGAAAGATAAAGTAGTCCTGTGAAATTTTTTGGAAGGGTTAGCTTCTTTTTATATGTTCCATCAAAAGGATCAACTAAATGCATGAGTTCAACTTGAGAGCCAATAGAAACTGAGCCATCATCACCAATAGTATCACTACTACCAGGAGTTGCTCCGGAGTTTGATCCAACATCACCACCAGTACCACCTGCGGCATCAGTTGCTGAATTAGAAAAGCGTGATGTTCGCGAAGATCCACCTTCCCCTACACATGAAGTAAGAAGGAGAGCGCTTAATGTAATTAATGTTAATATTCTCTTTGTCTCTGCCATGAAACTGCCCTTAAATTTGAACTCTAAATTTGAGTTCTCAATGACTTATCGACTTCAAGTACTTGTCACTTAAGTCTTTCTCTTATTTTAAGATGTTATGGCCCTATAGAGGCAAAGTTTTACCTTTGATCTAAGATTTACTCAAACTTTCAGTGATTTACAGCTGAGGAAAACAGTATTAATTTACAGAAAAATTATATAGAACCGACACAAGAAGATGGCAATTTAACTAGTTTTTATTCATACAAGCTACGAGTGTCAAGAAAGTCACTTTTTAAAAAATGAATCTAAGGAATTAAATATTTCCTTAAAGTTTCCTTCTCTATTAGTCTGAGGAATTGTCTCAATGATATCTCGAAATAGTTTTATATCTTTAGTCTTGCGACTAAGCAGTCGTTTCGTTACAAATTCAGAAGTAATAAAAATACAGCTCAACTTTGTGATTTGAGTATTAGTTAATGCTCTAGGAAATCCACTTCCATCACCACTTTCATGATGCTGCTCAATCATAGTAATTATATCATTGTCGATAAAGCTAAGCCCGCCTAACATCTCAGCACTCCTAATCGGGTGCATTTTATACTTTGAGAAATTGAGACTA
>NZ_JBFGYP010000064.1:0-16527 GCF_041587335.1 Halobacteriovorax sp. | reverse complement strand
TTACTCGAAAGAAATAGATTAGATGTTAGTTTAAGACGACTTATGGATAAAGATAAGTATCTTATTATGGGTGTAGAGCTAGAAGAGTTAACAGATGATGGTAGGGCCGCAGGACCTATTCAGCAGGCCTGGCATAAGCTCGGAAATAATATTAAATACGATAATCAAGACTTTAGAGATGATGAGATTAATTTAACTGTTTACGGTGGAATTGGAAAATCTTGGATGAATGACTTAGGTAACTGGAAGTGTACTTCTAAAATTGAAGGAACTATTGGTCAAAATGTCTTAAACTTTGATGATACTTATATAAAAGCTCGTGGAGAAGTAGAATTCAGTAGCAATGAGCTTCTTGGCGGTAGTGAGGAGAATCCATTTGTTCTTCTGTCTGCATGGGCCGAGGGAAGTCTAGAGACTGAAGATGATTACACTGCAGGTGCAGGCGTTGCTATGTCTTTTCCAAGACAGGTCGGTAAGTGGGAAATAAAGCCAGAAGTAGGATTTTCAATAAAGAATGAAAAAGAAGATCGATACTTTTCACAGTCTCAGTCTACTAAATTAGAGCCTGAGTCTCATATTGGAATTACTTTTTCTCGAAAATTTTAATCTTACTTTTTGAAAATATATCAAAAATTAATTTTATAAATTCATTTAGGATCACTGGGCGATTATTGAAGAATTCTCCGCTATAACTTGGGGTCTTAGAGTGGCCTCTTTGAAAGTTCTTATCATCAAAAACACTTAAGTAGAGCTTTCCATTAGGTAGAAATGTTAGTGAGTAGTCTAAGTTATAGCACTGTAGACGAATATTGAGTTCGCCACTTTCTTTGAGTTTTCCTATAAATAGCTTTGCCTCAACTATTAAATTCTCATCTGTAGATGCCTTATTTAAAGATTCTTTAAGAACATGATTTGTGACTTTGAGCCACTCTTCACCTTTTTGTTCTCCATCACTAGGTTGATCGATATTTGGAAATTGGTGAAGCGCTTCTTTTGATTGCTCTATTTTTTCTAGGATGACTCTTTGATTATTATTAATGATATGGCCTAATAGGTCTTCTGTTAAAGTCACTTTCTTTGTTAGAGAGTTTGTATTTGTTAGCTTCAAATTTGTTTGATTTAAGTCTACGCCAATAGATTGATCTTCACTTATCTTCCATACTGATTTAAGTGAGTCATCTGATACTTCAATTGAAATATGTTTTGGTGAAACTTCTTGGTACTTTTCTTTGAAGTTCTCTATAAATTTTTCTTTTGAAAAAAACATTTTTTTAAACATTTTTTAGCTCCTCTAAATAGGCTAAAAAGTCTGGGTGTGCATTAGCTATAGAGTTAGTTTTATAGTCAAAGTTCAGCATTCCAGTTTTTATTCGGGCTATTTCAGTATCACTTTCTAAATTTACTATTTTATAATAGAGGCTAAATGCTTTTAAGTTAAATTCTCCAAGTGATACTTCTACTGAAATCTTATCTCCAATATATCCTTGTGATTTATACATGACCATTGCGTCACTTTGAATTAGCCCAAGGCCATAGATATCTAGTTCTGAAAAGCCTTTCTCTCTAAGCCAGCGCACTCTTGCCTCATGGCATAGTGTCAGAACTTTATCATTTGCTAGGTGGTTCCCGTAGTTCATATGGCTAACGTGAAGGTCAGTCTTCCATATAAAGAATGGATTATTCTCAATTTTAAATTTAACTCTTTCCACTTCTAAGCACCTTATTGATATTCAGGGTGATTCTAGGCTATATTAATTAAATGGGCCAAAAAAAAGCACAATCTATAGGTATATTTGATTCCGGAATTGGAGGTTTTTCAATC
The DNA here is from genome assembly GCF_041587335.1 of Halobacteriovorax sp. GTDB lineage: Bacteria > Bdellovibrionota > Bacteriovoracia > Bacteriovoracales > Bacteriovoracaceae > Halobacteriovorax. Next base: position 14,705 of record NZ_JBFGYP010000064.1, on the reverse strand, counting down.
TTAAAGAAGATTCATGAACTTGCGCCTGACTTGAATGTCTACTACATCGCTGATAATTCATTTGCTCCCTATGGAAATAAATCTAAAGAACAAATTGTTGATAGATCGCTCTATATTGCTAATGAGCTTTTAAAGTTTGATTTAGATTTAATTGTTGTCGCATGTAATACGGCTACAGGGATGGCCATTGATACGCTGAGAGAGAAGATTGATATTCCATTTGTTGGTGTTGAGCCGTTTGTAAATGCACTGTCTAAGCATAAATGGAAAGAAGGTGATAAGGGCTGTGTTATTACCACAGATCTCATGTCAAAGAGTGAGCGCTTTACTAGGTTGATAGATAGACTAGACCCAAATAAGCACTTCTCTTATGTTGTAACGCCAAATTTAGCCTCAATTATTGAAGATTTTTTCAATACTAAAAATGAGCAGAAGTTAAAGCTTGAGCTTGAGAAAGAGCTCAGTTTTGTCAAAAAACACTCATATACTCACCTTATCCTTGGGTGCACTCATTACCCGCTTATAGACAGCTTCATTGAGAGTGTAACAGGTACAATTACGCTCTCCCCGTGTCTCTATGTGGCAAATAGAACATTGTCCCTACTTGGTAGAGAAAGTCAGCAAGTTGGCGCCGTGAACAGCTCATTTCAATTTGCAGCAACAACCAGTGACGATGTCCTACGCTTTGTGTCCAAAGATTTTTCAAATTTGCCCTAGTAATTACCCATGTAGGCCTATAAAATTCAATGAGTTTTAATCATTTTCTATGGGGGACCCATGTCAAAAATAACAAATATTCACGCGCGTCAAATATTAGATTCTAGAGGTAATCCAACTGTTGAAGTTGATGTTTTTACTGAAGCTGGCAATATGGGAAGAGCAGCGGTGCCAAGTGGAGCTTCAACTGGTTCAAGGGAAGCACTTGAGTTAAGAGATGGTGACAAGTCTTACTATGTTGGTAAATCTGTACGTACAGCGGTTAAAAATATAAATGAATCAATTAAGCCTATTGTTGTTGGGAAAGATTCAACGGCACAAAAAGAACTAGATCTAGCTATGCTAGAGCTTGATGGAACTGAGAATAAGTCAAAGCTTGGGGCCAATGCAATTCTAGCAGTTTCTATGGCAGCATGTAGAGCAGGTGCTCTAGACAATGGTAAGCCTCTGTATCAATACATGAGTGAGGACTTAAATATTCCAAATACTGCGGGTAAATTACGCCTTCCTACTCCTCTTATGAATATCATAAATGGGGGAGAGCATGCTTCGAATAATCTTGATATTCAAGAATTTATGATTGTTCCACATCTTAAGAATTCTTTCTCTGAAAACTTTAGGGCCGGTGTAGAAATCTTCCATGCTCTAAAAAATGTACTTAGCAAACTCAATCACTCAACTAATGTTGGTGACGAAGGTGGTTTTGCTCCAAATCTTGGAAGTCACGAAGAAGCAATTGATTGCATTATTCAAGCAATTAAAGATGCTGGTTATAAGCCTGGAGAAGAGATCTCTCTGGCGTTAGATGCAGCTGCAAGTGAGTTCTACAAAGATGGTAGTTATAAGATGCAAGGTAAGACATTTTCTAGTGAGGAAATGGTTAAATATTACTCAGATTTATGTGAAAACTATCCGATCTACTCTATAGAAGATGGTTTAGATGAGTCTGACTATAATGGTTGGATAAAGCTGACGGCAGCTCTTGGAGACAAAATACTTCTTATTGGTGATGACTTATTTGTTACTAATAAGAAAATCCTTCAAGAAGGTATAGACAAGAAATGGGCAAACTCTATTCTTGTTAAAGTTAACCAAATTGGTTCTTTAACTGAAACATTTGAGGCCATAGATCTTGCATTTAAAAATGGATACGAAGCTGTAATTTCTCATCGTTCAGGTGAAACTGGTGACGCTTTTATTGCTGACCTAGCTGTTGCTTGTGGATCTGGTCATATTAAGACTGGTTCTGCTTCAAGATCTGATCGTATGGAAAAGTATAATCAATTATTAAGAATAGAAGAAGCCCTTGGGGATAAGGCCATTTACAATCCAGTAAAATAGGCTAATCAGGGGCAGTTAAAAGGCCCCTGTTATATGGTTTATTTTAAGAAAAATTTGAAGCAAGCACATAGTCTTATTGATCTCTATTTGTCGGAGTCATTTTATCTAAGTGTGATGTTATGGATGGGCTTAAATTTAATGAGTGGAAGAGGTCAGTTGGACTTCTTCTCAACTCTCTTACTCGTAGGCCATTATCAATTCTACATTCACGCTAAAGGTAATCTTGAAAAGGTTGCATACCGTTGGGAAATACCTGCATTATTTGTTTTCCAAATTTTCTCATTCATTGGACTTAGTTTCTCCCTACAAACATCATCACCTCTTTTTATCGCAGTAATTCCTTGTTTAGCAGGAATGTATTACTTTCTCTATCAAGATGGAAAAACTCCTGAAAGTGCTGAGAGGAAGAGTTGGACTCTTATTTCTATTGGACTAACTTCATTCTTTATTTTTCAAGGGGTGAAAGAATCAGAATTTTTACACTTTAACGACGGTATAAGCCTTGCAATATTCTGTCTGTGGACGCTTGGAACAATATACTTTGGTAATGAGTTTGTTCTCGCTCAGAGAAAAAATCTCTTTCATAGACTTAAGAGTGGTAAACAAAAGATAGAAGAAAATCATGCAAATAAAGAACGCTACTTTTTTCACGACATAATTAACCATACTCACGGGCTTGGTTTATTTTTAGATTCAAAGATTAGTGAAAAAAAAGGACTGGCTCCACTAGATACTAGTAGAGTCGCCGATGAGATTAAACTCTTTCAAACCTTGATTAAAGATCACTTCGGTTTTTCACATAAAGACCTTGATATGAGCAGTGAGTATGTAAGTTTTGAGTTTGCTAAAATGGGACTATTCAATTTAGTTGAAAACTTTCTAGGTTCTGAGCACATAGACTGCCACATGGTTTTTAAAGGTGATATTGCCTCTGATTTTTCGTATCAAGAAAGCAAGAAAGCAATAGTTCATTATCCAACATTTCATAGAGTCATGAATAACCTAATTAAAAATATTTCAGAAGAGAAGTCTAAGCTAATTGAATTTACTTTTGATTATGACAGAGAGGGGCTTCATATCTCTGTGAAAAATAAAATACTTTCACTAAAAGAAAATGACTCTTATCTTGAGAGAGAATTAGAAGATATAATTCTAGAGAGTAATGTTCACGACATAAGAGAGAGAAAGTCCGGACTCGGACTCGAGAGTATACATAGCCTTGTTACAGAGGTTGATGGATCTTTTAACTTTTCTATTCAGGGAGAGTACTGGGTAAGTGATGTCTTCTTGCCTAGGCCACATGTACTTCAACAAAAATCTGCCGCCTAATTACTACTTTATTTATATTCCGAGTAAAGTTATTCTATATGAAATAGAATAACTAGCGAGAATGTATGAAATGGATTTCATTATCGGTATTGCTCATATTAGGGCATAACTCATTTGCTCAAAATGGGCTAATTAAAGGTACGGACGCCGAAGTCATTAATAAGAAAAGTTATCAATTCGAACTCGAGGGAAGATCTTGGACTTCAACATCTACTTTAGATAGTGAAGGTCTTCAAGAGGACTTCACTGATGATCAAGGCTATTCACAATTAGAGGGAGATATTCTCTTTCGTTATGGCTTTGGTCAACAATTTGAACTTCGTGGTGGCGCTCTCTTTAGACAGGTTAAATCTACTTCACTAGAGACGACAAAGTCAGGTGCTGAAAGTATCCGTATCGGCGCTAAATATGCCTTTAAACCAATTAGAAATTGGCATTATGCAATTGATTTACTGTATTCATCCACACTATATGAAAATACTGATTACATTTCAGTTTCGGATATTCCTGAGGGGGAGTTACTTTTAGGAGACGCTGGTAACTCATTTCACTTTAAAGGAATACTTTCCTATAAAATGAAGAGCGGAAGTTCTTTAAATGGCTCTCTTGCCTATGTTGGGACTCCAAATAATCTTAGCCCTGAAATCTTCTACGATGTTAATGGTAAAATAGCCTGGAATACTTTTGCACTCTTCGCTGGACTTGAGGGGGTAGCTTCTCTAGAGAGTGATGCCTATTCTACTGAGCCAGAGAATAAGCCTCCACAAGGTCTTGGTGAGTCTGCTCTTTATAACTCAACTAATAGAGCATACTCTAAGCCTTATATTGGCGCATATAAGACATTTGGCAGGGTAAGAGTTGGAGTTAAAGGCGCACAAGTTATAAGTGGTGTCTCGACTGATAAGGGGACTGAGCTCTCAATTTCTCTGGCCTGGAATTCACGAGGTGAAACTAGAGTAGATAGAAAATTATCAAAATTTAAAGAATATGATTTAGAAGCGTCCATCATAAAAGTCTCTCCACGTGGGAAATTTGTAAAAATTGATAAGGGAATCTCTCAAGATGTAGAGAAAGGTCAAACGTTTGATATTTATAAGACAGATTATTTTGGCGGTAACGATTTAGTTGCCCAGGGCCGTGTCTACGAAATTGGAGCAGATTGGGCAATCATTAAGTTATCGAAAAAGTTTAAGAAAATGGATATTAAATCAGGTTTTACCGCCAGAGGGCTTGCAAACTAAAAAGGGAAAAATTTTTCTTTTTTGTAATTTCAATACTCTAGGTTAAGATATATGCAGACTAACTAAATTTTCTAAAGGGAAATACCCATGATGTTTTGGAAGAAATTACTTTATTCGGCTTTAGCTATTGGACTTCTAAGTGCCAATGTTGGAGCAAAGAGATTTACAAATCAATACTCTCAATTTGAACTACCTCCTGGTTGGGGTTGTGCTCTAGAGGGAACAGAGTGGGTGTGTCAGTCTGAAAACAAAGACAGAAAGAGAGAGGCCATCATTATCTTGGCCGCTAAGATTAGAGGAAATCAAGATTCTTTAGAGCAGTACCAAGCTTATCTAAAAGGAACAAAGACATTTACTCTTCCTGGTGGAAAGACTCAGGTCTCTGAGCCAGTTTACTCAAAAAAGAAATCTGTTAACTCTCAACAATGGATTGATTCACTTCACCTCGCTTCTGAAGTTCCAGGTTTTTATACAAGATATATGGCCACGGTTAAATCAGATCTTGGTGTTGCCGTTACATTTTCAGTTGGTAAGGATCATTACAACTCATATAAACCAGTTTTTGATAAAATTATTGAAACTCTAAGAGTGTTTAGACAAAAGAAAGACTCTGGTGAGTGGACTGCTAAGACAAAGTCTGGATCTGCTCTTGATAATGCTGATGGACTTATTGATGATGGTGGTCTTACTGGTGATATCTCTGCTAGAGGGGCACAGAAGAAGAAATCTGGTGCAGGTGGCGCTTCTGATTACATCTTGTACCTTGTGATTGCTGGAGTGGTTGGATTCGCACTCATGAAGCTTAAGGCTGGAAAGAAGAAAAAGAAAAAAAAGAAGAAGAAAACTAAAAAGTCATAAATAAAAAGGCCCTCAAATGAGGGCCTTTCTTTATCGTATTAAATTCTATAGTCTAAATTATATTCAAACTTCTACTTAAGCTATGATTTGCAGCGACTTCATTATTATTCTCATTTGTTATTTCCTTTAACTGGTCTTCTCTAGATATAGGAACTTCTCTCCACTTAGTTTCCTTCTCAGTACCCTTGATTCTAGCGGCATCGTAATGAGGTCTATCCGTAGCATAAGGTGAGCTCTTATCTTTAGTCGCAGGATTAGCAATTTTCTCTGTAAGATCTTCTAACTTCTGTAGAGAGTAGCTAATCGTATTTAGACCCTGAACGACATCGTTTCCGCGTCCGGGGCTTGTGTCATAAGATTTAATAGAAGTTTGCTTATGTATTTTCATAGTACATTTGTCGGTTATTTGACTAAATAACTTTAGTAATAGGTAAGTTGTATCTATGATTTTAAGAACTTACTAACTATATCAGCGAATTCTTGTGGATTCTCAAAGTGAGTGTTGTGAGCGGCCTTCGAAATTTTTGAAAATTCAAATTTATACTTTGTTTTATATTCCATGGAAGAAGCAATATACTTATGATCATTTTCTCCACAAATTGTTAGGCCCTTCAATCCCTTTAGTCTTGAGAGCCCTTCTCTATAATCTGGCTGATTACCAACACTAAAGACATTCATAGATTTCTGCCAAAGCTTCCAATCTATAGATATTTTTCTTTGAAGAAGACCATTAAAGTGAGGATGATTTTTAAGTTCTCCAAATAATGGATTCTGGTACCAATAGATAAGGAATTTTTTTAACTCATCTTGATTCGTTACATTTTTAAACATTTTTAAATCTGTTTTATATCTTCTCTCTCGTTCTTCTTCATCAACGATTCCAGGGGAAGTACTCTCAAGAATAAGGCCCTCTACATTAAGGCCATTGAGTATTAGGCCTTGGGCGATTCTTCCACCTTGTGAATATCCTACGAGGCTAAATTTGTGATTCAAAAGATTGGTGAAGTGCTTAAATTCTTCTTGATACTCATTGAGAGTCTGATAATCAACTTTCTTATTTTCTCCATGTCCTGGCGTATCTATACAAAGACAAAAGAACTCATCTTTCAAGATATTAATTATCTCGGACCAATCGTCTTTATCTCCCATAAATCCATGTAAGAAAATTATCCAAGGCCTTCTAGGGTCCCCTTGGTAGTTTAGGGGGAATACGCTACTGGCATCATCTATATTGGCATACACTGGTGCAAGCTCTTTTAGAGTTGCTTTCTTAATTTTAATTCCTGAGAAAGCAAAATCTGGAACTTTAAAATAATGTTTTGGTCTTTTAAAAGGGGAGAGCTTCTTCTTTGCAATAGATTTAACCTCTTTTTCTGAGGCGTTTCCCCTATAAAATAAAAATGACTTCTGTCCATACGTCTCATCGTCAACCGGGATTATATATGCGTCTTCAAGACCTTCCTCTATAAAATTATTTTCAATCTCTAGAGGGTTTATATTCTCTCCCGCACTTATAAAGACATCATCTATTCTTCCTTCAATAAAGTATAGTCCGTCTTTTTGGTGGGCCCTATCATTTGTCGTAATGACTTGATCTGGGTAAACAGGAGAGATCGTCGGGGAGTTGATGATAATAGTCTGTTTATCAGAAAGACTTATATTGACTCCATTAAGTGGTCTTCCAACGCTCTTAAGAATATCTACTTTACTGCTAACTTCTGTTGCCATAATCATGGCAGAAGTCTCTGTCATTCCATATGTTGAGGATGCACTTATATTATTCTCTTCAATTCTTTCTAATGTTCTAAGAGATGTTTTTGCTCCACCAATAACGAAGACAGTATTTCTAAAAAATTCTAAATCGTCTTTTTTATCTAAAATTCTCTCTAGTTGTAGTGGAACAACGGATAGGTGAGTTGGTGCTTCTTTAAATTCTCTTGCAGTAAGCTTTCCTGGAGTGTGAATGCTAGTTTGAGCTCCAGCAAGTAATGCTCTTATAAAGATTAATAGACCTCCCACATGATAGATTGGAAGTGTTATGGGGAGATAGCTTGTTGGTTTAATATTGAAGTGCTCATTATAGTTTTTGGCAGCAGTGAAAATATTTTCAAATGTGAGGGCAATCGCTTTTGGCTTAGCTGTACTACCAGAGGTAAATATAAAACAAGAGATATTAAATGAGCTATCGAGGTAAGTGTTATTGATCTCTCTCTCATATTCTTCAACTGTATCCTCAGGAGTATCTGGAGAATGTAGAATGACGGACTTATTTAATAACCATAAGGAAAGGATCTCAATAAGGTTTTCTAAAGTATTTTCAACGCTTAGAGATATACATTTTCTTTTATCATCTTTATAGAAATTAGATCTTGCTTTAGCTTTATTTAGAAACTCATTAAATGTAACTTTTGAGTTCATGATGAAGTTTTCATCACTATTAAATAATTGAATAAAGTTTGATGGAAGTTCTATTTTTTTCATATTAAATTAACTTTAATTGCTTTGGCCCTATTACACCCTGTTCTAGTCTTATTCCTATACCAATCAATCTTACAGGCCTTTGGCCTCTTTGATAAGCAATCTTTGCAAGCTCTTCTATATGTTCTGATAATTCTAGATTAAAATTAAAGTCATGCCATAAATCAGTATAAAATTCGTCTTCTTTCTTTTTTTCAACTGTTACTGTTTGAAAATCTTGAAATTTTAGTTTTACAAATGCTTTAGCTATCTTTTTCTCAGTTCCATATTTTTGTTGGTATTTCTTTACTCGTTCTACAAGCTCTTCTCTCAATCCCGATATAAAATTTATGCATATTGAGATATCAGCAATATCCTTCTTAAAGGTATGCTCAACAGAAATAGACTTTCTATCACTTGTTGAGACAACTTCTCTTTTGTCTACTCCTCTCGATTTATAATAGAGAGACTTTCCCATCTTTCCAAAAATAGTCTCAAGTTTCTCAATGTCCCAGGCCCTAACCTTTTCACAATTGGTTAAACCATAATCATAAAGCTTTGATGCACTTACTTTTCCTATACCGGGTATTTTTCTAACATCTAATGGCCTAACAAAATCATCTACTTCTTCTGGTGTAATAACAAATAGACCTGAAGGCTTCTTCCAGTCACTTGCTATCTTTGCTAAAAACTTATTTGGAGCAACTCCTGCTGATGCTGTAAGTCTTGTTTCAATAAAAATTAATCTTTGTATTTCTTTTGCTATTAAAGTGGCACTCCCATTGAAGTACTCAGAGTGGGTCACATCTAGAAAGGCCTCATCTAAACTTAAGGGCTCAATAGTCTCTGTGAATCGTTTAAAGATATTGTGTATAATTGAAGATGCTTCTTTATATTTTTTAAAGTCTGGTGGAATAATCGTCAAATGAGGGCACTTTCTTATTGCCACAGATGAAGGCATGGCAGACCTTACGCCAAACTTTCTAGCAATGTAATTACTGGTACAAAGTACACTTCTTGAATTTGGTGGGCCACCAATGGCCAGGGGAATATCTCTTAGTTTTGGATTATCTCTCATTTCAACAGCTGCGTAGAAACAGTCCATATCTATGTGGATAATTTTCCTGTCCATCGTTATTCGTAAGATCTCATAAGACCTACGAGAATTCCCGCAATAGAAAATTCAGATTCTCTAGGGTCTACTACTATTGTATCCATCATACTATTTGCCGGAATAAGTTCGATTAAGTTCTTATTTGGAGAGTATCTTTTTACTGTCGCTTCACCGTCAACTATTGCTATAACAGTTTGTCCTCTATTAGCAGTTTGTTGATGTCTACAAACTATGACATCACCATTGTGAATACCATCTTCAATCATAGAGTCACCTTTAACATTAAGAGCGTAATACTTTTTATTATCTCTAATCATATGGGCAGGTATCCCAATAGTGTTATCTGGATTCTCTATGGCCTCGATCGGTATCCCTGCCGCCACGTCTCCTAGAAGAGGGATATCAATTGTAGAGTCATTGGAAGATGTTATTTGATTCTCTTTTGGTTTTAATCCACGTCTTGCGTTCCAATCTGAGTCGATATGGCCTGCATCTTTTAGATATTTAAGGTATCTTTGTACTGAACCAAAAGATTTAAGCCCAAAGGCCTCTTTGATTTCTTTCTGGGTAGGAGCGACTTCATGCTCATCCCAGTAGTTTGTAATAAAATCGAGAACTTCTTTTTGTTTTTTAGTAATACTCATAACTATATTTTGAGCGTAAGTTTTGCGTAAGTCAAGACTTTATTTTTTTTGGGTAATTGAATATGGATTTAAAGAATTTAGTTTTCGATAACGTCTACATGAATAAAGTACTCTTAAGTGTTGTAGCTTTAATTTGTATTTTTATTTTTAGAGCAATTATAGCTAGAGCTTTAAACAATGCTACTAGTATGAAAATTGAAAGAAGAAGAAAGTGGTTTGTTAATCTAAACTCATTTATTTCATTCCTAATCTTATTAACAACAGCTATTCTGTGGGCCGATGAATTAAAGTCCTTGGCCTTCTCCCTTGCTGCAATTCTTGTTGCTATAATTATTGCATCTAAAGAGTTCATATTAAATTTCTTTGGTGGAATCTTTAAAATTTCACAAAACAGTTTTCATATTGGTGACAGAATTGAGATTAATGGTCTTCGAGGAGATGTTATTGATAGATCTCTATTTTCTACTAAGGTTTTAGAAATAGGGCCAGGCCATGAAACTCACCAACTCACAGGTCGAAGTATAGTCATTCCAAATAGTATTTTTCTATCTAATTGTCTTATTAATGAATCTCACTTGAAGAACTATGTTCTACATACTTTCAAAATTCCAGTTAAAGGATCAACGGACTGGGAAGCAAGTGAAAAACTCTTATTAGAGATATGTGAGAAGCACTGTAGTGACTATTTCGAGAGAGCGCAGTTACACTTTGATCGTATTCAAAAGACCTCTCACCTTGAGATACCTATCTTAAAACCGAGAGTTCATATCAATGTAATTTCTCCAGACCAGCTAGATCTCATTGTAAGATTTACGGCCCCTGCAAGTCTTAAGGGTAGGATTGAGCAAAGAATTCTAAAAGACTATTTAAGGGCCAAAAATTCATAGTCCATTATTACAACTGGTTATAAGTCTTGTTATAAGTACTCCTAATGAGATGTATTAGCTGTAAGTTTTTATTTGATTGACTTACTATTTTTATATTTGTAGAAGTAGGTATGTATTTTTTACTCTAGAGAGGAGAGACTCGTGAAAAAAATTATTACCGCCACGTTACTTATCATCCTTACACTTTCAGCTTCCGCTGAAGTTACAAATCTTCCTTTTTCTCAAACAAAGATCGATGGGTCTGATGACTCCAAAGGTTACGATGTTGACTATCATACAATATCAGAAATCACTGTAGAAGAAATTGAGATTGGAGATGAGCTTGTTTGGGCCTCTCAGTATAAAGGATTTGATAAAAACCTTGGTGAAATTATTCTAGTTATTGATAAGTTAATTGCACTTGGTAAAAAAATATGGCCAATTATTGAAGCAGGTAAACCGGTTATACATACAAGTATGGGTGACCCTATAAGTGTTCTTCCAAAAACTCTCGATGGTGAATTAATTGAATTCTATGACATGCATTCTTGGAGCATGCCAATGGCAAAGACTTATAGAGTAGACTTTAAGAACGGATTTAGATCTAGTGTTATAAGCTTTGATTACACTGTTTATTTTCAACATGGTGGTCAGTACGAAGATAAGGGCGCATATATTACAGGTCTAAATGTTCAAGCAAGTAATGTAAGTGTTAGCTGGGGATTTGAGTTCAGTGCGAGATCAGAGCTAGTATCAATTGTTAATCATGGATCAAATGATAGTCCGATTGCAGGTGCTGCAATTAGAGTTGATTATACAGCAAAGAGTATTCTTAGAGAGATTCAAACTGCTGAATCATTCCATGTTACTGGTAAAGGTCAAATCAAGAAACTTTACTAATTCAATATAAAACGAGAAAGAGCTCTTCTTTCTCGTTTCATTTCTTCTCCTAAAAGTATCTATATAATCAAATATGTTTCAGTTTTTTACTATCCAGACTCGTGTTGTTTTCATTTTTTAATACGTCTGTTTTATTTATTCACTTATTCTAATAAGTTTTAGAGAAGTATCTATAGTTATAAATGGGAAGGATTATTTTATGAAGTGAAAGATCTAATACTTCTACTTGGATATTTTCTTATCGTTATAGATTTAGGTATCTAGATAGAAGTCTATTAAGTTTTAGAATTATAGACCATTTGCTTTAAAGAAGTTGATGATCATTTTAGTAGCATTAGGTCCCTTAGATTGATTATAGTCTAAACTATCATCGCCACCTGACCATTTATGTTTCAGGTTCTCTATCATTACTTCTTCAACTATTACTTTGTCGCTTCGATCTCTCCAGCTATTAACTTGATAGTTATGGCCATCAGTGCGCTCTACACTTCTTGTGCTTACTTTTAAGTCTTCGTATGAATAAGAATTATAAATCTTATATTGTTGAGCTAGATCTTCTGCGTTTATTGGTGCAACAACCTCATCCTTGGCCCCTTGAATAATTAGTGCTGGAACACTTGTTTGAGCATAGAGTCCACAGGCCAGCCCTTTTAGGGCCGTTAATTGTGGGGTCGTTAGCATGCCATTTTCTAGAACGTGAGTCGCTAGAAGGGGATTTGAGGTCGCTGAGTATGGTACTCCTGAATGTGAGGCCACGGCCTTAAACATCTTTGGGTAACAATTCATTAGAATATTTGCCATGGCCGCGCCTGAGCTCATTCCAAGTACAAAGTATTTATCTTTATTTAATCTATATTTCTTTTGAGCATCTTGAATAGACTTCACAACAATGGAGGCCTCACCCATTCTTATTTGATTGTGAGGAAGAAACCAATTCCAACAATTGTATGGGTTAGTGTTCTTGTCCTGCTCTGGAAGAAGTAGGTTGAAACCGTATTTACTAGCAGCTTGATAAAGTCTAGAGCCTCTCGCAAATACATCTCCTGTTTGTTTACAGCCATGAATTGCTACAACGGTAGGAGAGTTATTATATGCAGAGCTTGGAGAGTAGAACTTATACTCTCTTGTCCCATAGGCAGTTTGTATTTTGTGAGAAACTGTTTGGGCCAAAGAGTTTGACCCAAATAATGATATACTAAATAATATTGAAAACCTTAAAGTTCTCATTAGAACCAAAAGTTAACACCTGAACCTAGCGCCCAAGCATCAGTAAATCCTGCATAGCCGTGAGCGTAACCTAGATGAGAAAGAGCTTTCCACTCATACTTTCTTTCGTAAAGAGCACCAACTTTGAAGTTTACTCTCTTTGCCATTTTCCAGATTACACCAAAATCAATTTTATAGTTATTTGTATGAGCGTTTTGCCCTCTGTTTCCGTTTAATTGTCCAACACCATTTGGAATATTATTTTTGTTAAACTCTTGAGAATTAACTAAAGCAAATTCTGTATTAAGTTTAAGTGTAGTGATTTCTGTTAATTCGTAAAGAACTTGTAATTGACCTAGTTGTTCATATTGGTGCTCAACTGCATAGCGATCATTTGGATGATTACTTACATAGGCAAAAGTATATTCAAATACAAATTGCCAGTCACCAGTTTTATATTTTCCTGAGAAGTCTGCTGCCCAGTTTAAGTTGTAATCAATCTTTCTATCTCTAACTAGTGCACCAATTGCGAACTCAGCGCCTCTTTTTGGGTAGTAGTAGAACTTGTTAGAAATTCCGATGTCTTTTCTAGTATCAATTTCTTTTTCAGTTTCGTAGACAATAGTTCCCTTTCCTTCGTCTGGGTTACTTCTATCTGTTTCGTATCCAACAGGGTTTCTTGTGTCGTAAGAAGGTTTAGGCTGTCTTGCGTCTGCAAAGAAGTTTAAAGTATTTCTAAAACCTTTTCTGTAGCCACCGTAGCTTGCTTCACCAATAATTTTTCTATCTTGGTCTCTAAAGCTGTGCTTAGTTCCAAGTAGTGATCCACCGTCAATATAGTGTGACTCAAGAATACCGTATGATACTTGGTGAATTCTAACTTTTCCTTTTCCGATTCCAAAACGCCAATTTCTCTCAGGTCTCCAAGTAAGCATTGCTTCTTCATAGAGGTTGTTTGGTTCATCAAGTTGACCGTCTAGGTCTAGCTTAATTTTTGCTCCAAAATCTTCATGGTTAAAATAAAACTTTAAATCAATTGTTCCAATTCCCATTTTCATGCTTGGGTCGCGGTTTTCAACAGACTCATAAGAAAGAGTGTTAAGTGCAATAAAACCTTTCACTTCTGTGTCTAAGGCGTAAACGTTTGAATTTAGTGCAGATAAAAGGAAAATGAGTATGTATTTCACATTGGCTCCAGCTATAAATTAATACTGGTCTCTTGATTAACATACTAGGTATCTAAGTGAAAGTGAGAATCACGTTAGGAAAAACTTAACGCGAGGTGTGAGGACTTTTTACAAAAGAGGCAGTGATATTAAATATCACTGCATTCTTCTACTGTATCAAAGTAAGTTCTCTCATTTGTGAATGAGTGATTGTAACATTTGTCATTTGCAATTTCTCTGTTAGCAGTTGAACTACATGCAGTAATTGTAAGAGCAAATGCAATTAGTAATAATTTTCTCATAGCAATCTCCAGTTATTAAGCTCTTCGTCACTTTGGATAAATAAGCTAAGCTAAAAAAACAGAACATATTATATTTCAGGTACTTGCGTAGGTGGTGGTTAGTGAATCACTGATCATCGATCCTCGCATCTTCCTGATGCCCTTCTATTATACACAAATTTGAAATTAATCTCTAGTGGAGAAGGTTTTGTCGAACCGTCTTTAGGTTGTACTTAGAAATTATCTTTAACCCTCCTTACTCTAGTTGCCTGGCACATAGTTCATTACTTTTATAATCTATTTGGATAAGTCTTTGCTTTCATCGCTAGAAGTGGTTTTTAGATAACTGTAATTATCTCATTGCAGGAGACGTTCTTTTTTTAGAACAGTATGTCTTTTCTCGTACGGATTAGGCATTTTAAAGCACGTTTCTTCGTTAATAGTTGGCACCGAGATTGCTTTAGTATTTGATAACTTTAATGAGCACATCTCTGATAAGTATTTGTAGCAATAATTTCTAGGGAGAGTTATGTTAAAGATTTATGTGTTTATAAGTACTGTTTCTCTAACTTTATGTGTGATAAC
>NZ_JBFGYP010000063.1:0-16588 GCF_041587335.1 Halobacteriovorax sp. | reverse complement strand
GTAATCAACGACCCACACATTTACATTATCAATATCTAGATTTTTAGAGACAATTATATTTCGACAATCACTATTTTTAAGCCTCTCAAGAAAGACCTGAATTGAGTTCGGGGAGTCTGTAATATGATAAAAGCAAACAGAATCTTCATCCGCCAGTTGTAAATTTGTCGTTGCACTCAATATTTCATCCTTACAAAAAGTGATGTTTTTTATTAAGTGATTTTTTAAAAGTTCTTCTATTTTTGAATTATTCATAGCTCGGAGGTTGGTAGTAAAGTCTAACTAAAGTTTCACCTTCAACTTTTACACCGACTTCAGGGCTTTGAGAAGATACAACGCCAATACCGTTATGAATTATTCTCAGACCAAGTTTTTTAGCAAGTCGACTCGCTGATTTTTTATCAAGACCTTGAAAGTTTGGAACTCCCCCCTTAATAATTCTAGTTGAAGAGTGCTTTATTCTTACTGTATCAAATGAGTTCTTTGTATTAAACTTTTTCTTTACTGTTAGGTTACCTAAATTACGATCTTTATAAAGAATATATTGAGCAATTTTTTTGAACACAGGTCCTGTAACCGTACCCCCATAGTACTTCTTACCTCTAGCAGGTTTATCTACATAAACGTAAACAGTAAATTTGTCTTTAGTTCCAATTGGGAAACCTAAAAATCCTGGGATATATCCACTATATCCTCCATTTTTATCAGATCTCTGAGCAGTCGATGTTTTACCTGCGATAGTAAAGTACGGGATTCTTGCTTTCCCGCCTGTTCCTTCCTCTACGGCCTTCACTAACATTTCTTTTAGCTCTCTAGAAGTTTGGAAATCGATTATTTGAGTTTTATTTTCTTCGTTTAACTCTGACTTATCACGTTTTAATATAGTTGGCTTAATATAGTACCCACCATTACTTATGGCCGAATATGCTGCTAGCATTTGAATACCTGTCGCAGCAACACCTTGACCAAAACTGATATTACTTAGGCTTAGAGGAGGTACATTTTCTTCATCGTTAAATATACCTCTTGATTCTCCGGCAAGCTCAAGACCAGTCTTTTCACCAATTTTAAACTTCTTCAGAGTTTCTTTTAGTTTTGGGTAAGTTAAGTCAAAAGCAATCTTTGTTGTACCTACGTTAGAAGAGTATTGTAAAATTTCTGAAACCGATAACCATTCAAATTTCTTTCTGGCTTCTGCTTCACTGATAACATGACCTTCAACTCTAAGCTTTCCTTGCTCACAATAATAATTTGTATCTGGTCTAGCAATCTTATGCTCAAGTGCCGAAGCAATTGTTAGCGCTTTAAAAGTAGAGCCTGGTTCAAAAGGGTCTGTGATAAAGGCTAATTTTTTATTTTTAGATGGTGATTTATGTGGCTCATTTGGATCGAAGTTTGGATAATTCCCCATCGCCAAAATTTCACCAGTCTCAGAGTTCATTACTCCAAAGCCACCTCTTATAGCTCCATACTCTTCAACAGCATCCTTCAAAGCCTTTTCTGCTATTGACTGAAGATCTTTATCAATTGAAAGAACAATATCTTTAGCACCACTGCCTACTTGTGTACTTTCAAACTTTACGGGTCTACCTTTTCTATCAATTACATACTTTGTAATCTTTGGTTTCCCTCTAAGTTGTTCATCAAAAGCATGTTCAATACCAGATAAGCCTACATTATCTATTCCTACAAAACCTACTGTTTGACTTGAAAGTTCATGATTTGGATAAAACCTTTTTGCGACGGCCTCAATATGTACACCCTTTAATTCTTTAAGTGCTTTAACTTGATCAGAACTAAGCTCAATTTTTCTAGCAAGAAAGGTAAACTTTTTTCTTTTCTTTATTATTGAAAGAATCTTTTTATAAGTAAGCCCAGGAACAATCTTAGACACTTGCTTATAAGTTGAGTAATCACCTTTTAAGTTTTTAGGAATAGTAAATATACTGTAAGTCTGAACATTTATAGCAAGAGGGTTACCATTTCTATCAAGAATACTCCCTCTTTTTGGGTAAGTAGTTCTTTCTCTAAAGAACTGTCTCTTTGCTTTAGTCAGTAGTAAATCTTTATCTACAACCTGAACAATAAAGGCCTTCACTAGTATTGCTGAGAATAGTGCAAAGAAGACAAAGAATGATATTTTTATTTTAGTTTTACTATCTTCCATAATTAAGGAATTACAATCACCTGGTTTTGCTTAGGTTGTTTAAGTTCGTATTTTCTAGCAATAGTTCTGAGATTTTTAACAGAAAGAAGGCGGGCCTTCTTAGCTCTCAGCTCTTTACTCTCTAGTGCTACTTTTTCTATATCTTTATTCATATTAGTAATCTTATAGTTAAGTTCAATTCCTTTCATTCTAAAAAGAACAAACAAAACTCCTAATACAGACAATGTCAGCATTATAGGTAAGCCTTGTGAGCTTAGAAATACTTTCTTGAAAGATTCTGATACAGAATTTGAAAGTGTACTTTTTGATCTAGATTTAGATTTTCTTTTTTTAGCAGCCATCTGCTGTCTCCTAAGCTTCTTGCTTAATAAAACAACTTTATAAAAGTGGAGCTTCATGCCCCTTTATCTATTTTCGCCTATTTTTGAAAATTGTGCATACTTATTCTTCGATTTTTTTTCTTTTATTTTACTTATCACTCTAAGTTTAGCACTTCGTGAACGAGGATTTTCCTCTAACTCCCCATGAGAAGGGACGATAGGCTTTTTAGTGTATAACTCATAAGGAACCTCACCCTGCACGGCGTCTTTAAATAGATTTTTAACGATTCTATCCTCTAATGAGTGAAAAGTGATAATTGCAAGCCGTCCATTTATATCAAGAAGGTCAAGTAAACCAGGAATAACCCTTTCTAAAACATCTAATTCTTTATTAACTTTTATGCGAAGGGCCTGGAAACATTTTGTAGCTGGATTAATTTTTCCAAACTGAAGCTTTTTAGGATAACAATTAATAATTAACTGCTCTAGCTCTTTGGTTGTTTCTATAGGGGCAATCTCTCTCTTCTCTAGAATACTTCTAACAATTCTATGCGAGAACTTTTCTTCACCATATCTAAAGAAGATATTTTCTAAATCTTCCTTAGAGTAATTATTGATTATATAAGCTGCTGTTTCTAATTCATCATTATCTGCATCCATTCTCATATCTAATGGGGCATCAAAACGAAAAGAGAATCCTCTCTCTCCTTGATCAAAGTGATGACTAGAAACACCGAGGTCAGCTACAATTCCATTAAACTTTAATTCTGGGTGAGTTTCCTTTATAAATTCAGGAAACTCTTCAAAGTTCATATCATTTAAAAAAACTCTTTCGCTTAGGTTCAATTCATCAATATGACTTTTTCCATTCTTAAGAGCATCAGGATCTTGATCAACACTATAAACATTAATATTTTCATTTGTTCCGGCTAAAGCAAAAGTGTGCCCTCCTGCTCCAAATGTCATATCAGCAAAGTTTATATTATCTAGTTGCTCACAATTCTCATTGAGAATATCAACAACCTCTTTATTTAAAACTGAATAATGTTTTTTATAAGTCATTACGCCTTTAGCACTTTGCAAATTTCTTTTTGCTCTGAATTCATTGCACTCTCTGGAGTCATTATTGCAAAAGTATTCTCTTTTACAAAATCAAACCTATTCTTATTTAAACTTTTCAAAGCGCTTTTAATAATCTTTTGCGCTGTTTTGTTATTACTGCTCATTACTTTCATTATTTCCTCCACAGAGCAATGATCATCTTCACGCCAACAATCATAATCCGTAACCATTGCTAGGGTAGCATAGGCCATTCCCGCTTCCTTAGCTAAGTAAGCTTCTGGAACATTAGTCATTCCTATAACTGTAGCACCAAAGCCTCTGTAAATATTTGACTCTGCTTTTGAAGAAAACTGCGGACCCTCAATACAAATATATGAGCCCCCTAAATGATAATTCGCTTCAGTCTCTTTACAAGAATCCTCTAGAACTTTCTGAAGACCTTTTTCTATCGGATATGCTGTTGAAACATGTCCAACTATACCTTCTCCAAAGAATGTTCTTCTTCTTCCGCCTTTGGTCCAATCTATAAATTGATCAGGAAGTACCATTGTTGTTGGTGGGCACTCTTCTTTTAGTGAACCTACAGCTGATACCGATATTAAATACTCAACACCCAGTGACTTAAGGGCATAAATATTTGCACAGTAATTCACTTCATGAGGTAACACATGATGATTTCTTCCATGACGCGGAATGAAATAGAACTCAACTCCGTCAATTTTTGCATGGATAACTTTATCTGAAGGTTTTCCAAATGGAGTCTCTATAGATTGTTCTTCTATAATTTCAATACCTTCTATATTGTAAACACCACTACCACCAATAATTCCTATTGCTTTTTCGGCCATTCTTCCCTCGTATCATCAATATTTGACTACTCAAATTGGTTAATGACACAATTCTACTCGAGGCACATTCAATTTGAAAGTGGATTTAAGTAATATGGCACCTGCAGTAGCGACAAAAGATACATGTATGAAATACTTGAAACAGTACCAATCATACAAACAACACACTAAGAATTTCTTAGAGAGCGCCACTCGTACGTCAATTAGAGACTCAATTGAAGCTGTCGAAGTTTTCATAAGACAACCCAATATCGTTTCGATGGGACACCTGGTAAAAACTTTAACAAACTCTGGAACGTGGATTTCGCATTCAACTCTTAGACACCTTCACGCGCATATAGATTTTTTCAATAGGCGTAATAACTTTATAGAAGACGAAGGATTTCAAGAGATCATTGAGGCCACAGCAAAGTCTGACAGTAGTATTTTTTCAAAGTATGATGAAGCAGCGATTTTTGAAGCTATTTATCTTGAGCTAGATTATTCTCATAAAACAGCTGAACATACTTCTAGAATTTCAATTCCAAAAATTGATTCAACGTTAGTTCTCATATCTGGTGTATTCAATGAGATGTTTTCAACACCAGCTTTTGAAAGAGGTGCGCAACATCTTTTTAAAACGAAGGGTATTAAGTACATAGCCGCAAATGTTAATGGTGCCAAGTCATCTAAGTACAACTCAAAATTATTAGCAGAACAACTCAAGAGATATAGTAAAGAAAACCCTAATGAAAAATTATGGTTACTATGCTTTTCAAAAGGTGGACTCGATACTCTTCATTTTTTAAAAAATGAAAAAGAGTGGGCCGAAGAACATATTGAAGGTGTAAGTACTATTGCATCTCCCATCCTTGGATCAGATCATTTAAAAAAGAAAATCTTTAAAATGATCAACAGTGTTCATATCTTTGAAAATACTAAATTGTATAAGTATATCGATAAGAAAAAAGATATTATGATGAAAGAGTTTCAACAATCTCTTTCTAGCGATTATCAATCTAATTGGTTTCAAAGAAATCACAAAGAACTTCCAAAACTACATTTCTATTCCGCAATAGGACTAGAGTCAGAGTGGTACGAAAGTCATATATGGATGGTGCTTACTAAATTGATTTTTCAAAGTAGCGAAAATAATGATGGTGTAGTAGATACAAAGAATTCTCAATATCCAAGCTATTTTAAAGGTATAAACTTGGGCATTCTTAAAGGTCACCACTTAATAGGAACTAGATCAAGCTTCTATAATCAAGAGGCCCTACTTGAAACACACTTAGTAATGCTAAGCTTTTTAGAAAAAAGCTCTAAACTCTAGAGCTTATTCAACACCACTTTTCAAGTTCATAAGAACTAACTTACTAATATGTTTCAATGATTCAAATACTCCATTACCTTGAGTTGCTATTCCTTCAAACTCTTGGAGATTCCATTTATTTAGTTTTTCAGATAAGTCTTCAGTACTCATCACATTAGGCAAGTCTCTCTTATTCCATTGCATAATAATTGGAATTTGAGACATATCATACCCTTGCTCTAAGAGGTTACTTTCTAAACTTTTTAAGCTCTCTATATTTGCATCAAGTCTCTCAACTTGTGAATCGGCAACAAATACAACTCCATCAACTCCTCGAAGAATTAACTTTCTACTCGCCTCATAGAAAACTTGCCCAGGAACTGTGTAAAGATGAAACCTTGTTTTAAAGCCTCTAATCTCTCCAAGATCTAGTGGTAAGAAGTCAAAGAAGAGTGTTCTCTCATTTTCATTATTTAATGAAATGATTTTTCCCTTAGAGTCTCCAGATGTTTTCTGGTAAACGTGCTGTATATTTGTCGTTTTTCCACCAAGGCCTGGACCGTAGTAAACAATTTTACAGTTAATTTCTTTTGAATGATAGTTCACAAAAGACATATCAAGTCCTCAATTATTGAAGTGTTGATGCAAAGAGATTATCCATCTCTTCATCAGTAATATTATTAAATAAGTTTGAATCCTGAACTTCAGCCTTTATATTTACCATTGTCCAAAATTCAGCAAGTCTCCAGCTAATTTCACGAAGCTTTGCTTTAATCATGCCTGGATTCACTTCATTAAAGTAAATTAGTCCAAGGTAAACTTCTTCTCCATCAAGACTTACTGGTACTATATAGATACCTTTGTCGGAAGTATCAAAGCTTAGTCTATACTCTTCTTCCATACTAGAATTAGGAATAAACGAGGCCATTGCTCTAGCAGCTTGCCATACGCCACCAAGAAGAGCGCCTACAGATGCATCATCGAATTCAGAATTAAGTTCATTCCTAACATAGAGAGGCACACCGTCAGATCTACAAAGAAATAGACTACTATTAGTCAGCTGAGATAAGTCAGCTACTTCTGAAAAGAATTCGTGCGCTAGTTTTGGTAAATTTTCTAGGCTAAACAAAACCACTCCCTGGTTTACATTTTCTTTTTATTCTCTAAGGCCTTTGCAATTGTCATTGTGTCTAAGTATTCAAGACTTCCACCCATTGGAATTCCAAAGCCAATTCTATCAACTTCAACATTATCAGGTAGGACTTGTTTTATATATGAGCAAGTTGCATCTCCTTCAACAGAAGGGTTTACAGCTAAAATGATACTATCAACCTCTAGAGACCTTACCCTTTTAACAAAAGAATCAATCTTTAACTCTTCTGGCCCTACACCCATTAAAGGATTTAGAACGCCTCCAAGAATATGATAAAGACCACTATAGTTTCCACTTCTCTCGATGGCCAAGCAGTCTGTCACATTTTCAACGACACAAATTGACTGCTCTTTCTTTCTTTCGCTGTCAGAACATATTTCACAATAATCATTATCAGAATACATTCCACAATCTATACATGCTTTCAGATTTGCCAAATTTTTCATGGCATCACCAAAAGAGTTTAAATCTTCCGTAGACCACTTTGCCAATATAAGTGTTTGCCTAGTTGCCGTTTTATCGCCAACACCAGGAATTTTACTCAATTGATCAATTACATTTAGTAAGGTTTCCGGAAGTTCCACAATCGACCTTAGAAAAGTCCTGGGATATTTAATCCACCAGTAACTTTACTCATTGCCCCACTAACCATATCTTGAGACTCTTTAACTGCTTGATTAACAGCTGTCTGAACAAGTTCCTCTAATGTTTCAACATCAGATGGGTCAACACATTCAGGGTTAATTTTCATTTCTAATATTTCTTGTTTACCATTTATTTTGATCTTAACCATTCCACCGCCAGCAGAAATATCTAGCTCTCTAGACTCTAACTCTTTTTGTAGAGTAGACATCTTTTGTTGCATTACTTGTGCTTGCTTCATTAAGTGATTTAAGTTCTTTGCCATAAAAAGCTCCTAATTATTTTTATCTTTTGAAATTACTATTTTATCTATTTTTGAATTAAAAATTGTTTCAGCTTGCTTGATAAAAGGGTGACTTCTTATTTTATCCTTTTTATCTTCTTCAACTTTCTCTTCTTCCATTTGTTTTATTTGTGCTTTCGATTTAAATTCTGAATCGATGGCCTTTTCTTCATCTACTGTTTCTAACTGTAAGTTAACTTTTTCAATCTCCACACTAAAGAAGTTAGCGACAAGTTCTTTCAATTTATCAAAAGATTCTTGCTCCTTTAAATAATCTAGAAAAACTCTACTTGTTTCAGGAAATCCTATTTCTATAGATACCGAAGATTCGGTAACAGAAAGTGGTGATAAAATATTTCCTTGCTCAAGATTTGCCGCAGAGGCAGGAGATACTTTGAATAAGTAGGCGAGAAATCCATCCCAATCCCTTGGTAAATCTTCAACAGACTTTTCCTTAAGAATTTCTTCGTCTTTAGATGTTTTTTGAACTTCATCTTCAACGATAGGTTTCTCTATTTTTTCTGAGCTCTCAAGAGCAGAGCTCATTTTAGAGAACTCTTCTTTTGGATCTATTTCTTCCGTTTTCTCAACAGGTGATTGCTCTACCTTCTCAATAGAAACTTCTGGCTTCTTATCAGAAACTAAGTCTATACCTGGCTTTACTTCATTAGGTTCATTAGCTTGTGGTTGAGGTTCTTCACCTATAGGTTTATTAACTTTTTTTTTAGGTACTTCACTCTTTTCAAAAAAAGAGTTACGAAGGGCAACTTTTTGCAAGGCTATCTCAGTACAGTTCTCTGGAGAGAGAGATGATAGTGTCCAAGCAACATCTTTAGAAATACTTTCATATATCCAAAAAACTTCACCGGACTGTAGCTGAGTAGAGTCAACCTTAGGCCATCTCTTTTTTAGATTTTCAATATGATCAATTTGAGAAATAAATAAGTAAAATTCATCTAATAAAGAGTGACAAATATTTTTTACCGATACATTTTCATTTAATAAGTTTTTGTAGAGTTTAACAACGTTATCTTTGTCACCATTTATAATATCGCTTACTAACTCAATAATTACAGAAGTCTTAGCAAGCCCTAGAGCAAACGTAACACTTTGCTCATTAATCACTCCATTTTCAGAAAAACTTAAAACTTGATCTAGAAGTGAGAGAGTATCTCTAACTGAACCTTTCCCTTGAATACAAATCTGCTTAATAATTGATTCATTTTCAAATTGTATATTCTCTTCTTCTGAAATTTTCTTTAAATGATTTACAAGATCAGAGACTACGGCATTTCTAAAATCAAATCTCTGACATCTAGAAAGAACTGTTCCTAAAAGTTTCTCAGGTTCAGTTGTGGCCAAGATAAAAATCGCATGTGCCGGAGGTTCTTCTAAAGTTTTCAAAAGTGCATTAAAAGCACTTGTTGAAAGCATGTGAACTTCATCAATTATATAAATTTTATACTTACCACTCGTAGGTAAATATTGAATGTTACCAATTAGGTCTCTGATATCATCAACACTATTATTTGATGCACCATCAATCTCAACGACATTCATTGAGCTAGCGCTATCAAAATCTATACAGCTATCGCAAGCTCCACAAGCATTTGAATCCTCTAGTCTTGCCTCACAACGAATTGCCTTAGCAAATATCCTCGCAACAGAAGTTTTTCCAATCCCACGCGTCCCAGTTAATATATAGGCGTGCCCTAGCTTGTCTCTAGACAAAGCATTCTGTAGAGATTTCGTTATATGGCTCTGGCCTATAACATCCTGAAATCTCTTGGGTCTCCATTTTCTTGCAAGAACTTGATAAGACATTAAAACTATCCACTTCGATTAATAAATTCGTTAGTTAAAGGTAATGAAATTAATGGATTTAGGCAATGAAAAAGGGGGATTGTGATATCTAAGGGGCAGCCTAACTCAACGACACATCATACCAAAAGTTACCGTTGCTTCGTTCCCGACCTGGCGGAGTTCACCATGAATACAATTGACGTGAGTCAGACTACCGACCGCCATCATATTTTCTTAGAACCCCGATGTCAATTTGTTAAGGAATCTACTCATAATTATTCACTTTTATCTCGATGATGCTTACTAAAATATCAAGTTAATCTTGGGTAACTTAATCTAAATAAGAAGATAAGATAATTGAAGATTTGCAGAATGGCGGAGAACAAGGGATTCGAACCCTCGAAACGTTGCCGCTTACACGCTTTCCAAGCGTGCGCCTTCGACCACTCGGCCAATTCTCCGCATTTAAGACTTCTTATATTTTTATCAACTAAGATCTGAAGTGTCTATTTCTAGAGATTTATTATTTCTTATATGAAGATCTTTTTTCTCTAAAGAATCGAGAGAGTATCTTTGATGACTCAAAGTGACCGACTCCTCCAACAACACTAAAGTTATGATTAAGTCTTTTATCTTTATAAAGATTATAATTAAGACTTATCGCTCCGCCTTTTGGATCATAAGCAGCAAAGACTAACTTATCAACTCTCGCTTGAATCAGAGCACTCAAACACATTGGACAAGGCTCCAGTGTTACAAAGATTGTACAACCACTAAGGCGCCAATTTCCTCGTTTCTTACAAGCTTCCCTGATTGCTAAGATTTCAGCATGTCCACAAGGGTCATGATTATGCTCTTTTTCATTATGAGTTTGACTCAATACATTTCCAGACTCATCAACAATGGCCGCCCCTATAGGAACCTCATCAATAGAGTAGGCTTTATACGCCTCATCCATTGCAACACTCATCATCCACTTATATTCTTCGAAGTTATGCATTTGAACCTTGTTTTCTGTATCTAGTTTTCTTTTTAAATACTTTTTCATTTGACCAGTAGCTGTGAAATTCTTCGTATTCCGACTCAGTATAATCATCATCAAAAATAAACTTAACTCCATGTGACGCCGGTCTTCCAAGAGAGTATCTTCTTCGACTCATTATCTCTACCTGAAATCTAAAATTCTTAACTCCATTGGAAGCAAATATTTTCACTTTTTCTCCGACATTAATATCTTTAAAAGAGGCAAGACATCCAGCATTTCTTCTTAAATCTGTTAACCTTGCTTCGCATTTTTTATCTTCAAATAAAAACTCTACTTTTGAATCATCTCTAAATCTAAAGTCATACTCCCACCATGAGACTCGTGGATAGTAAATAGGAGATAGTAAAATATAGGACTCAATCGATAGAATTACTCCCGCAATTAAATATAGATAAAATAGTTGAAGCTCACTTTGAGTCATCACGATATGGTAGAGCTTATAGGCAATAAAACTACCTGTCGCAAAAGTGAACGTCCAAAATGAATAGTAGAGATCTGTTAGAGTTTTAAAATAAAGCTTATAAAAAATCATTAAACCCATTAAGGTAAATATTGTCCAAAATATCTTTATATTAAGAAAACCCTCTATAATAAAGGCCAAGGAAATAATAGAGAAGTGTCCCCACTGCAATAAATGGACCCTGTCTATATCTTGCCTAATTTTTAAATTTGAAATATCAATCATTACGTTTCCCTGAAGAGCCTAAGGTAATATTATCTTAATTTTCAACCTATATACCAAGTATAAGACGAATTTTCCGATATAATACTATTAGGAGACTACTATGTTTATACTTCAATACCCTATTAAAATAGTTCTTGTAGATGATGATCCAGAATCATTAACATTAATGAATAGATTCCTAGAAAACAATGACAAGTTCGATATCTACTCATTTACCTCTCCAAAAGAAGCTTTGGAGTTTATGAAAGAAAATGAAACTCAGATAGCTGTAGTAGATATTAATATGAAAGAGATGTATGGAGATCGTCTCTTATCTAATATTATTGATCTTGAATCAGGAACAGAAGTTATTATTATAACGGCCTCTGATAATCTTATTAACTTCACAGCTTGCTATAAACTGAGAGCAAACGGATTTATGTTTAAACCACTTGAGAAGAAGTCCTTTAATGCTATCGTTGAAAACTCTCACAAAAATTTAATCAACTGGAACAATGTCTTCAGTGAAATGATTATGAGAAAACATAGTGCGTAACTAAACTTGAAGCTCTCTATCTATTGGAGTCTCAAGACATATGAATGACTCTGTTGATCTTATCTCTTCAATTGCCTGCAGCTTCTTCACAAGGAAGTTGTGATAGTGATCGATATCTTTTGTAACCACTTTTATAAAAAGAGCATAGTTACCTGTTGTATACAAAGACTGAACCACTTCAGGAAATTTCTCTAATTTCTTAACAACTTTAGATACAACTTTTGCGTTAACTAAATGTATCCCAAGAAGAACCTCTACACCATAACCTAGTTTCTTGTGATCGATAGTTATTTTACTACCTGTGATAATCCCTCTTTCTCGAAGTTTCTCTATTCTCTGATGAATCGTTCCACCTGCAACATTGCACTTTCTCGCAATTTCTAAGAAAGGCCTTCTAGCATCCTTTTGAAGTTCTTCAATTATGCGTCTATCTAGACTATCAATTTGATAATTATCCATGATTTCCCTCCCCCTTTTTTATCATTTTAACACAAAAACATACCCTCTATTAAATAATTAACAGTCAAAGCTCATTACTATTAATAATTATTCAGCAAAAGCTATCATTAACCGATAAATCAACACCAAGGGGAGTGTTTATGTGTGGTTTTATGGCATTTAAAAGTAAGGACCTTACTCAAATTGAAAAAGATAGTTTTAGTAAAATAAAGTATAGAGGTCCCGATCAATCGAAAGTTTTAAAGCTAGAAGGAAATGTCATAATGGCCTTTCACAGGTTATCTATTATGGATCTCTCAGATAAAGGTATGCAACCTTTTCAAAACTCCTCTCAAGATGCAATTGTATGTAACGGAGAAATTTATAATCATCAACAAATTAAAGGTACATTACTTTCAGGGGAAGTATTTCAATCTAAATCAGACTGTGAAGTCATTCTCCCACTATATAAGAAGTTTGGAATAGAAAAACTTTGCAAAAATCTAGATGGAGAATTCTCATTTGTCATTTGGGACCATCAACAAGAAATGTTCTTAGCTGCTCGTGACCAAATAGGCATTAGGCCTTTATTCTATGGTTACAAGAAAGATGACTCAACTATTGCATTTGCTTCTGAGGTAAAAGCTCTTCAGGACTTCTGCACTAAGATTAAGCCCTTTCCTCCTGGTCACTACTTTGATGGCTCTAGCTTTATAGAGTTTGACTCTATTCATGAAGTTCAAGTTGACGAGGAAATTACTCAAGACAAGGCGCTACATGGTATCAAACAGCTCCTTGAGCAAGCCGTTATTAAAAGACTAGACTCTGATGCTAAGATTGGATTTCTATTAAGCGGAGGATTAGATAGTAGTCTTGTATGCGCAATAGCTGCTAGAGAATCGAAAGAGAGAATCAAAACTTTTGCTGTTGGGATAAAAGAAGATCCTATCGATACGAAATACGCCAAAATTGTAGCCGATCATATTGACTCAGATCATACAGAGTATTTATTCTCTAAATCAGATCTACTAGAAACGCTAGACACCCTAATCTATAGACTTGAGAGCTTTGATATTACAACCATCAGAGCATCTCTAGGGATGGACTTAATATGTAGGTACATTAAAAAGACTACAGATATCAAAGTATTAATGACAGGTGAGTGCAGTGATGAAATGTTTGGATATAAATATACAGATTTTGCTCCATCACCATCTGAGTTTCAAAAAGAAGCGGCAAAAAGAATGAAAGAGCTCTATATCTATGATGTACTAAGAGCGGACAGATGTATCAGTTCCAACTCATTAGAAGCAAGAGTACCATTTAGTGATAAGTCTTTTTCTAAATTTGTCATGAGTATTCCACCAAAATTAAAAATGAATACTACAGGTCATGGAAAATTTCTTCTACGGGCTGCATTTGATTTAGAAGACTATCTTCCTAAGGACATCCTCTATAGACAAAAGGCTGCCTTTAGCGATGCTGTAGGTCACTCAAGTGTTGATTATCTAAAAACTCTTGCCGAGCTAACAATTACTGACCAAGAGTTCTCAAGAAGTAAGGAGCTTTATCCTCACTGCACTCCTACGACCAAAGAATCCTTCCTATACAGACAAATATTTGAAAAGCACTATCCTAATCAATCCCATCTCATAGAAGCGATATGGCTGCCAAATCAGGAATGGGAAAATTGTAAGGTAAGTGATCCAAGCGCTAGAGCACTTCCCAACTATGGCAAGAGTGGACTTTAAAGATATTAGGTACTTAAAAAGTGAATTGAGCAAAAAAAAAACCAGAGTGGGTTAAACTCTGGTTTTTTTAAGATAAATGGTGCACCCTGAGAGATTCGAACTCCCGACCTTCTAATTCGTAGTCAGATGCTCTATCCAGCTGAGCCAAGGGTGCACATTTAAGACATAAATTAGCGGTTACTCGATCGGCTGTCAAGTTACCAAAAGTAAGAATTACACATATACATACATCCTAGGCAATCTCTGAACTTATCCAATAAATCTAAAATTCGTTTATAATTAAAGTAAGAAAATTCATAAAATCAGATATTTAGACTTCAAATAAAAATGAACTTTTTAATGCTTTGAACCGTCTAAGTATTACATAGCAACTAAAGCTATCAACTCGGAGATATATATGAAGTCATTATTAAGCCTTACAGTTATTACTCTTTTATTTACTTACAACACTCACGCTAAAAAAGGGGAGATGTTTGAAGTTAGAAAAGCTGCGTGTGCAGAGAAGTCTGTTGGAGATGCTTGTACTTTCCAAGGAAAGAAAGGAGAAAAGAGCGGTACATGTAAGGAAGGAAAAAGAGATAAAGAAGTCTTATTTTGCAAAGGTGAAAGAGGAAAAAAGGGTGGTCAATTTGGAATGCTCAAAGAATTAAACCTCTCAAAGGAACAATTCGCAAAACTTAAAACTTTTAGAGAGTCAGAAAAAGCGAAACGAGAAGAAAGAAAGCCACTTAAAGATAAGATCAAGTCTTTAAAAGAAGATATTAAGAAAGGATTTATCAGTAACATATCAGATGAGAAAATGCTTACGATACATAGAGAAATCTCAACAGTTAGAGCAAAAATTGAAGAACTAAGATTTTCAAAAATGGTTGCTCTAAAAAACATTCTAAATGAAGAACAAAGAACAAAGTTCATGGAACTTGATGAAAAGAGAAAAGAAAAATTTAAAAAGAGACGTGGCATGAGAAAAGAAAAGTCGGAACAATAAGGATTTATTTTGATTCATCTAATAAAAGATATTCTCAATCCTCTTTCTGAGTCCTCACTAGAGGTCAAGAGAGAGGATTTTGATAAACTCTACATGGAAAATGCTGAATTTATCAGAACGAGTATTTACTGGATGGTAAGAAATCAAAACATCGACGATATTGTTCAAGATACTTTTTTAAAGGCCTGGAAAAAATTTGATAGCTTTAATAGGAAATCAAGCTTTAGAACATGGCTGTACAGAATTGCAATGAATACAACATATGATTACTTAAGAAAGAATAAGAATTACCTAGAAAGTGAAGTTAGCTCTGAAATCTCAGGAGACAACAATGAATTAAAAGATCTTATTTCCAAAGCGCTTCACTCTTTGAATTTGAAACATAGAGAGGCATTTATACTTTTTTATAAGTTTGAATATAGCCAAAAAGAAGTTGCTGAGACCCTATCAATTTCAGAAGGTACAGCAAAATCACGTATTCACTATGCCAAAGAAAAATTCACAACTTTTCTTAAAAACAATGGAGTGGAAAATGAATGATCAAAAGTTAAAAGATTTAATTAAAAATGATAAGAGTGCTCCAAAAACCCCAAAGAATGAGCTGGATCAAATCTATCAAAAAATAGAAGATGATGCTTCATCTATAATGAACCTTCTTAACATAAAGTCTTTCGCTCTATCTTGTTGCCTCATCATTGTTGTCTCAGGAGTAAAGTTTAGTATTACCGAACTTTCAACACAGCAACTTACTGAAGTAGAGCAGCAAGAGTTAATTGAGTATATGCTTGAAGATCAATACTTAAGTAATACTGATAGCTCATATGCATGGGTAGATGAGAGTAATTAAATTCTTAACTCTTCTTCTAATTGAGACACAAAGTCTTTAAGAACATCGACCCTTTTACTTGCCTCAAGTTTACCTTCTTCTGTCTTCATCGTTTCAGGAATCTTAAAAAGCTTTACCCAAAAATGATCCAAAGCATATCTCTTATCGTCTAAATCTCTATTTTTTGCACTAGGATCACTTGAATCAAACAACGAACTTCCCATAATGCCGGAGACATAAAATGTTCTCGCGATTCCAATGGCGCCTAGAGATTCCATTCTATCAGCGTCTTGTACTATCATTGCCTCTAAGGTCTCTGTCTCTATACTAGCACTATGAGAATGAGCTTCTATACAATGCATAGTATTTGCAAGAAGCTCTTCAGGAAACCCCATACTCGATAGTATCTTCTCTGCTTCAATTGCAGAGTGCTTAGATGATAAACTTCTTTGAGATGAATCCTTAGGGTAGTTTACTAAATCATGAAAGTAGCTAGAGGCCAAGAGAACTAGAGAATTGGCTTTTTCATCTACATTTAGTCTCTTACAGATATTCCAGACGCGCTTAAAGTGAAACAAGTCATGGCTCTTGTCCTTAAAGACATTCCCACTATAGTGAGCAATAAACTTTTCTTCCCATAAGTCTAATTGATGCATCTAAAGAATTTCCTTAGTGATTTGATTTTGAATTTAAAAGTGATTTAAAATGGCGGAGACAGAGAGATTCGAACTCTCGGAACCGTCAAACGGTT
>NZ_JBFGYP010000062.1:0-17821 GCF_041587335.1 Halobacteriovorax sp. | reverse complement strand
TACGTCTTCTCGACTTAAAAGGTCTGCTATTTTTTGGTCAGAAAGTGGTTTTTTAGGACTTTCATTAGCTACTAATTCCTTAATTTTTAACTTAAGAACTTCACTAGAAATATCGTCTCCACCATTCTTTCCACCGATACCAGTATTGAAAAAATACTTAAGTTCAAATAATCCGATAGGAGTATGCATATATTTATTTGTCGTTACTCTTGAAACAGTTGATTCATGCATTCCAATCTCATTGGCTACATCTTTAAGAATCATAGGCTTTAAATACTTAGGTCCCTTTTTAAAGAACTCCTGTTGTTGCTTAACAATCGCTTTTGAAACTTTGTAAATCGTTTGCTGTCTAGTTTGGATAGACTTTAAAAGCCATCTTGCAGACTTAAGCTTATCTAGTACGTACTCACTTGCCTCGTTCTTCTCACCTTTTGCTGTCGATAGTAACTCTTGATAAAGCTTAGAGATTCTAAGACGAGGAATTCCTTCATCATTTACCTGGACAACAAACTCTCCGCCAACATCTACAACATAGATATCTGGAGTAATGTAGTGAGTATCTTGATCAGCAATCAAGCGACCTGGCTTTGGATGAAATTGATGAAGAAGTCTAGCCGTCTCCATAATAATTTCCGTTGATGCACCAGTCTCTTTACTAATTTTTGTGAAGTCCTTTTTGTGAAGATCTTCTAAGTGAAAACTAATGATCTTCTCAAGAAGTGGAGACCTCTCTTCTGCTATTCTTGCTTGCGCTAATAAACAATCCGTTAGATTAGCAGCACCACAACCGACGGGATCAAATCTCTGAACCATTTCAAATACATCAAATGCATGATCTCGATCGAGCTCTGTTTTAGAAATAATTTCATCGTAAGATACACCAAGGTATCCATCGTCATTTATGTTATGAATGATTTCAATTCCTAAGTCCAGCTCTTGATCAGTAAGCTCTTCCATTCTCAGTTGCCACTCTAAATGATCAGCAAGAGACTTTCCTTTAGAAATAATATTTTCATAGTTAGGTGTTTCATCGTTTGATGCTGGACCAACCATCGAAGGAGTTGAGGATGAGTTATTATATGTCTCTACATATTTCTGCCAATCAAAGTCATCATCTTTTGCTATGACTGGGCTTTCATCAAAGTTTTCACTTTTAGCTTCAGCGCCCTGACTCTCTAATTTTTCAACATTATAATCGTCTTCAGATTTTTTATCGGGAGATTCGTTACCATTGCCAAATTCTTCTAGCATTGGATTTTCAACCATCTCTTCGGCAATAACAGAAGTCATCTCAAGGTGAGTTAAAGTCAAGAGTTTGATAGCCTGCTGCAATTGCGGCGTCATCATCAAGTTTTGAGATTGCTTAAGACTTTGTGAGATCTTAATTGCCATAGTTCCACCTTTATTTGTTTAAAAGATGGGTGACATTTTACATCTTAAATTCGTCACCCAAATAGAACTTCCGTGCTCTTTCATTATTTACAATTTCATCTGGTGTTCCACTAACTAGTAGTTCACCGCTATTCATTATGTATGCCCTATCAACAATACCTAAGGTTTCCCTTACATTGTGGTCTGTGATCAAGACACCAATATTTCTATTTTTTAAACTTCGAATCACTCCCTGAATGTCACTTACCGCAAGCGGGTCAACACCAGCAAAGGGTTCATCGAGGAGAACAAATCTAGGCTCTAACGCCAATGCTCTCGCAATCTCAACCCTTCTTCTTTCTCCACCTGACAATGATGAACCGAGAGACTTTCTAATATGTCCTAGTCCAAAATCTTCAAGTAGAGATTCGAGTAGATTCTGCCTTTTTATCTTAGGCAATTTTCTATTCTCTAAAACAGCGTAGATATTTTCTTCCACTGTTAAATCTCTAAATACTGAAGCCTCTTGCGGCAAATAGCCAACTCCCTTAAGAGCTCTAATGTGTATTGGAAACTCTGTAAGATCACTTCCAGAAAGTTCTATCTTCCCTTCATCTGCTCTTACCAGTCCTACTATCATATAAAATGAAGTAGTTTTTCCAGCACCATTAGGTCCTAAGAGACCGACAATTTCACCTTGCTCTACTCTAAGACTCACATCTTTTACAACTGTTCTTCCCGAGTAGGTTTTCTTGAGGTTGGTGGCCTCTAGAAAGCTTCTTTCTTCCATAAATTACCTTAATATAAAATTAGTGTTCGCATCATCTACTTCAACAACTTCGTTATTCTCACGGAGCACTATTTTATTTCCAGTAATTACATCGTTTTGTTGAAAAACTTTTGGGTAGCCAGTAAGAATAATTTTACTCTCACTCATCATACCCTCTAGTTTTTCTCCAAAAGCACGTCTTTCAAAGGAGGAAACACGACCATCCTTTTCCAGTTTTACTTTCTCTACAACCTTCACATCGTCATAAAGAACGAAATACTTGAGCTTTTTGTTATAGTTCTCAAGAAATATCTCTCCGCGGTGAGAATCCGCTTTAAGTTGTTGTTTTTCAAGGTGGACTTTTTCAAGTAAATCTATTTGAAGAGTCACCATATCTACATCGACCTGTTGTGCCTTAAAGCGAATATTTTCTTCATAAACACGCTTTCTTTTAATGAGCCCTCTGACATCACCTTCATATCGACTCTTATCTTTTGAAGGCCATGTAATGGCACTATTGGACCAAACTTGGATGTCCTCTTTACTTTGTCCATCCACTGAAACACTAGTTGTTTTTACATTTCCATTAGAGATAATTTCATCCTTATCCATAAAGTATGTTGTTTTGTCGGCCGTCAGAGTTGAAGTTTCCATATTAAACTTAACTTCATTTTCGAATATGATTTGATTTTCCTGTCTGAAGAGAAACCCCTTCCTTGCTTCATACTGGATAGGTTCACCGCTATTTGTAAATCCCACTCCGCGCGGCTCTGTGAATAAAGACTTTCCAGAAGCTGAGTTCATGGATAACTCTTTAGCATCTAAGTGGAGGACAGGTTTTTCATCTTTAACTCTATAAAAGGATACTATTTGAAAATAGCTCTCCTCATCATAACTCTGAGAATCGTCTTCAGCTTGGTTTTTAAGAGCAGATGACCTCTTCCATTCTACACTCTCGCCCCAGACTGTAATAAGTCCTAACATGATCAGAAAACTGAAGAAAATGAATGATTTTTTAAAACTATTAAACAAATTGCGCTCCGCGACTTTAAGAGAAGATTATATCATTCTTCTTACCTGCCAGCATATACCTAAATATACTCTCGTTTTTTCCATTATTTTTCAATAACTTATTAAGATCATAAGGAATTAACGGTAGGTTTTATTTTACGATCAAATTGCCCCTATGCTAGTCTTGCCCCCATACAATTATCTATTTATCAGGGATTTTGCATTGTCCACACAAACACTAGACACCTTGAATGAAATTATAAATCACGGAGTAAAACTAACTCCAATGATGGTTCAATTCTACGACATTAAAAAAGAATATTCTGAGCACTTAGTTCTATTTAGAATGGGTGACTTTTACGAAGTATTCTTTGATGATGCCAAGAAAGCATCTAAATTACTGAACATTACACTTACTCAGCGTGGAAAGTTAGGTGACTTCCCTATTCCAATGGCGGGAATTCCTCATCATGCAGCTGCAGTTTATATAGACAAGCTAAGTGCTTTTGGAATTAAAGTCGCAATATGTGAGCAAATAGAAGATCCAAAAGAAGCGAAAGGAATTGTAAAGAGAGCTGTTGTTCAAGTTGTCTCACCAGGTCTTCCTTATGATCTTGAAAAAGCAGACTCAACAGATCACAAGTACATCGCTTCTGCTGTAAAAGTTGACGATAACTACTACCTTGCCGCAATTGACTTCACGACAGGTGAATTCAGTGGTCATAAGCTAACTAGTACAGAAGATTTCTTGGATAAGTTAAGAATGCTTGCTCCAAAAGAATTCATTTGTGCTATGGGAGAATGGGACGACTTGAAAGAGTTGGATACACTCCTTGGAGCACTAGGTGTTTTAAAAACTCACCTATCTAAAGAATACTTTGCTGAAAAATATACTGAAATTTATATTGAAAAACTCATACCATCATATAAGAGGGATAAGGTCATTTCAACAAGCCATGAAATACTCTCCCCTATTGGAGCACTTTCATATTATATTTGCTCAACTCAAACCACTGAAACATTCTGTCATATAAGACCTTTCAAAATGGTTAGTGAGAAAGGACATATGAGGGTAACTGCACCAACTTTAATTGGTCTAGAAATACTTCCAAAGTCTAGAGAGACATACAAAGACTCTCTTCTTGGTTTTTTAGATAAAACTAAAACAGCAATGGGCTCTCGTAACTTAAAGCAAGTTTTTATAAACCCTTTAAATGATTTAAACGAGATCAAGCAAAGACAAAACTTTATTACTTACTTCATTGAAGAAATTGAAACTCTATCTGAAGTAAGAGAAAAGCTTAGTGATGTTAGAGATCTTGAAAGAATCATGGCAAAGGTTTCAACAAATAAATCAACTGCTGGTGATCTAATTAATCTATCTAGAGCAGTTAGAACATATGAAGATTTGAAAGATGTCTTCTCTAATACCTCTGCAAGCTTCCTTGTTACTTTAAAGAAGAAAGAACTAACTGACCTAAAGAGCTTGGCCAAAAGAATTGAAGATACAATCAATGATGAAATTGGAGCAGCTTTAGAGAAAGGTAATTTAATAAAAGAAGGCTGTGATAAAGAAAGAGACCGTCTAGCAAAAATGAGTACAAACACGGCCAATGAACTCTTAGAGCTTGAAGCTAGATATAGAGAAGAAACAGGCATACCTAAATTAAGAGTAAAGTCGAATAATGTAGCAGGCTACTTTATAGAAGTCTCTAAGACCCATACTGATAAGGTCCCGGAAAACTTTAAGAGAAGGCAAACTTTAGTAAACTCAGAAAGGTATACAACAGAAGAGTTAACAGCATTTGAGAAAGAAATTTACTCAGCTAAAGAAAAATTAGAAAGATTAGAGAAAGAAATTTTCAAAGATCTTATTACAGAAGTTGCTGAGAAGAATAATGCAATTATGATGCTTTCTAAATCTATTGGACTTTTAGACGTTTTCCAAAGTTTTGCGTGGGTTGCCAATCAAGAAGAATTTATAAAACCTGAGATGAAAGAAAATAGAAAACTTTCAAACTTAGAAGGTGCTTGGCATCCACTTATTAAATCAATTATTAAAGATCAATTTGTTGCTCACGATCTAACTCTTAATGAAGAGTGCTTCTTCGGACTGATAACTGGTCCCAATATGGCCGGTAAGACAACAGTGATGAGAGAAGTCGCAATTATTCAACTTCTTGCTCAAGTAGGATCTTTTGTTCCTGCAGAGAAAGCCGAGATAGGACTATGTGACTATCTCTTTAGCAGACTTGGTGCAAGTGATGATATCCTTAAAGGACAATCAACATTTATGGTTGAAATGGCAGAGACAGCAGAGATCTTAAGACACGCTACGGACAAATCTCTTATCATTCTAGATGAAGTAGGAAGAGGAACATCGACATATGATGGACTGAGTATTGCTTGGTCACTAGTTGAACACTTTGTTAATAAAACAAAGGCCCTAACACTATTTGCAACTCATTATCACGAGCTTATAGATATCGTAGATCAACTTCCTGGAGCAAAGAACTTAACTGTTGAAACTTTCAATAAAGACGGAAATGTTCAATTTCTCTATCGATTAATAGAAGAGGGAGCATCACAGAGTTTTGGTATCTACGTTGCGAAACTTGCTGGCCTTCCAAAGTCTATTTTAGATAGATCAGCTCACCTTTTAAAAGGTCTTGAGCATGATGATAGTCAAGATAGCCGACCTCTTGCTCCAGCAGAAGTTCCAACGACGGTCCCTAGTATGACTAGCCCTCAGTTGAGCTTTTTTGGTGAACCAGAGGTAAGAGTTGAAAAAGAGATTCCAGAACATCTTCAGAAGTTAGAATTAAACCTAAGTGAAGTTGATGTAATGAATATGACTCCACTTCAAGCTTTAAATAAACTGAGCGAACTAAAAGAGTCTATTAGACAGTAGTTTCGCTCTTTTATATAAACTGTCGTTGACTATAATGAATTAACTTTTCTACCCGATAAGTTAAGCATGAGGTTAATAAGTTATATATTACTTTCTTATTTTTTGTCCCAATCTATCACTTATGGAAGGACTCCATCTATTCCACTTGAGATAGATGGTTTATTAGAAAAGATTTGTGAATATAAAAACTTAGAAGAAGCAAGGCCAAATACCGACTTAACTATTTTTATTTCTCTATTTGAGAATATGTATAACACTAACCAGATCGATGACATAAAAGTAAAAGCGGAAGTATTCTGTCTTCTAAAAAAGTTTTACGAGAAAGATGATCCTTATTTTGCAGAAGAATTCTCAAGAGATATGCCTAATACTTCCTGTACTCTTTGAGAGTTTCAAACATATAAAGATCAATATAAAGTCCCCTTGCCCCTTAGTTAGTTGACTATTTTTTATGTTAAAAGCTCTATCCTACAACACAAAATAAAAAACTAAAACTTTCATAACTTACTCCGAGGAGTAGGTTATGAAAAATTTAATCTTAATTACATTCTTGTTTTCACTAAACTCTTTCGCATTCGATGGCTACGACATAGAAGGGCGTGAAGAAACTATTAACCACTTTGTTGCAGAAGGTGTTCCTGAAACTCCTCTTGTTGAAGCAATGGACTTCTTTGTAAGAAAAGGTCATCTGCTCGACAATAAGCGATACATTACTATTGGAGACTTCTCACAAAGTTCTAAAGAGAAAAGATTATATATCTTAGACTTAGATAGTGGTGAACTTCAAAGAGAGTATGTAGCTCACGGAAGTGGAAGAAACAGAGTTGGATACCCTAACGGTGATCGTGATCACGATGGATATTTAAATAAATGTAAGCACTCTAAGTTTAGTAGAAGAATCCGCTTAGTTAAGCATAGACGATATGGAATGACTAGGCCTGGATTTATGAGAGTTGATGATACTTATTTCTCAAGTAAGTTTAACTACAACTCAATGGAAGGACATAATGCTATCAGACTTACAGGTCTTGAAAGCTCGACTTCAGACGTAAGAAGAAATGCTGTTGTATTCCATGAAGCAAGTTATGTTAAAGACTATTCAAAGATTCAAGGACGTACACTAGGTTGTCCTGCTATCGCAGTAGGAACAATGAAGAACGTACTTCCAAAAATAAAAGGTGGAAGTCTTTATTACTCTTATGCTCCACAATGCTGACAGTATGCCCGACAAAGTCAGTCGGGCGATCATTTTTCCCTCTTAAAAGAATTATATTTTTTCTCTCAATAGATTCAAGATTCAATCAATAAAAGTCGATAAAGAAATATGTGGAATGACCAAAAGAAAGTACTACATTTATCAGCTGAAAAAACTCCAAGAAAAAGTCTTACTAAAGACCGTATGTATGCCTTCACTATGGATCTATTTCTCATTGGAATAATAAATAAAGCAATACTATTTACCTACACAAGCTTTATTCATTCTTTCTTTCACCAATTACCACTAGGAGTTAGGTCTAATCTACAAAACAAACTTCAAGCAGTAAACTCGCTTAATTTTCTAGTCGTCTTTATTGGCTATTTTCTACTTTCATATTACTTATCTGAAGGAAAAACTCCTGGAAAGATAATGTTTAATTTAAAAGTTCAGTGTCCACATACTCATAGTGATCAATTATCCCTAAAGACTTCAGTTCTTAGAACTCTAGGATATTTTGTAACAATTCCTACAGGCTTCACCCTACTGCTCATTCCTTGCTTTAGAAAAGATGGAAAAGGTATTCCCGACTGGCTATCAGACTCATTTGTAATGAATTCTGATGAAGAGTACTTTATTGAGACACTCGAGGACTCTGGGTCATCTAAGGTAACTCCACTATTTCCAGAAGATCCAGTTGCTAAGAAAATTGGAAGAAATAAGGCTTCATAATTTCTATTTACTTGTACCATCCCCCTCTTAGTCCTAATATAGTCTAATGATAAAACTTTCATTTATATTTCTAATTTTAATTAACTCGTCAGTATCTTTTGCTACGACATTTAGAATCTGTTATGAAAGTCCTCACTTCTTTCCATACGAAGAGGATGGAGGCTCAAAACAAAAACTGGGACCTGTTATTAAACTAATTAAGTTTGCAGCCCAACAAGCTCAACTTGAGACTAAGTTTATTCGAACATCATGGGCAAGATGCCTAGAGGACGCCAAACACAATAACGTAGATGCCGTCCTAACATCCCTCTGGACTAAAGAGAGAGAAAAGTTTTTAGTTTTTCCAAGAGACTTAAAAGGAAATATTGATCCTACAAAGTATTTACTTAAAGCAAAGTACAAAATCTATACACATATTGACTCAAAAGTAGAGTGGGATGGGCTCAGAATTAAGAATACAATCACAGGAATTGGAGCGCCAGCTAACTACGTAGCAAAAGATAAGCTAAAGGACCTACAAGTCTTAAAAGAAACGGACCTTCTAGTAAAACAAGCATTTGATCTAATCATTAAGAAGAGACTCGATGGATATGTCGTTCTAAAAGATGTTGGAGATATTATTCTAAAAGACTACATAGATAAGAGTTTAATTAAAGAGTTAGAAAAAAACTTTATTGAAGATAATCTCTACATTCCCGTAAGCTATGGCTTCTTTAAGAAGCACCCATTAAAGTCTAAGGCCTTTTTTAATCAACTCTCCAAAGAACGTGATAAGTTCTACCCGAGAACTCTCAGATAATTTGATCTAATCTCACTCTTTATGACTAGATCTAGATTTGTAATCTAGACCTAGCCAAAGAATTTAAAATCACTCTTCTATATTAATTAACTGGAGAGAACCAAATATCTAAAACTTCCCCTACAACTTCCTTTCCCTTCGATAAAAACTTAAAAGTTCCCATTTCTCTAACTTCAGCTCTTGGGCCAAAGCTCTTTGTTCCTTTTTTATAATAAACACTTATAGATGAGATAGACTTTGACTTAAGTGAATTAAGCTCTTCTTTCTGAGAGATTCCGTCACCGTTCTTATCTTTCCAAAGAACTAGCTTAGAAAAGACTTTATCTTTACTGTCAATTTTGTAGTCGTAGTTTTTATCAAACTGCTTTAAATTCTCAAAGCCATTACTATGACTCTTGTTATCACCAAAAAGTTCAAGAGAAGAATTGATAATTCCATCTCCATTCCTATCTAGAGCAAGAAAATAACCTGGAGCCTCTTTTTCAATCCAATTTGTTATTGATGCCCCTTCTCTTAGAGGGAATGAGCTTCTTCCAACAAAAAGAGGTCTCTTTTCACTAAAGAATAACATTAATGGTGAGTAGTAACTTCCACAGAACTGATTTCCACCAAGAAAACTTGGCTTAATTGTTAAACATTGTTCAAATTTATCAAGCCCCTTCTCAAGCTTATAAGTCAGTTTCTTTCCTTCTTGTTTAAATGACACAGAAACATCAGAAGACTTCCCCTCTGTCTTATATTCTCCAGTAGTCATATCCTGAGTTACACTTATTTTTTTAATATCAGCATTATTATAGGTTACTGAAACTTCCCCTCTCTTACCAAACTTGTAAGTTCTCCCTACAGACTTTGTAGTACTAACGGCCATCTCGCCACTGTAGTCAGCATCCTTCTCTGTCAAACCACAATTAGCATAACCATCTTTTTTAGAATAAGAGCGCTTGGCCGAAGAATTCTTTCCACTCCAAGAATATAAAAATAAACAGCTAACATTTTTATTTAAGCCTTCTTCACTTCTAGGATCTCCAATACGACTACA
This sequence comes from Halobacteriovorax sp., assembly GCF_041587335.1. Taxonomy (GTDB): domain Bacteria; phylum Bdellovibrionota; class Bacteriovoracia; order Bacteriovoracales; family Bacteriovoracaceae; genus Halobacteriovorax. The sequence continues at coordinate 7,994 of NZ_JBFGYP010000062.1, read as the reverse complement.
TTCAAGGGTATCATCTAAGAACCAATCAGCATTTTTATAAGTACATGAATAACTGACACTAACACCGTCAACAACACAGTTTACTGACTCATTGCCATCAACAGAAAACCATTCGCATGTCTGTCCATAGTTTTCAGGCCAAACAGACTTAACAGGAAAAGTAACAGTTGATCCGAAGACATCTCCAGAGTTTGACAAATTTAAGACCATCTCAATAGGTCCTCCAGCGGGATCAATAGTCTGCCCTCCCCCTCTAAGGTTTGCTCCATAACAGGTAGGCTTAATAATCACTTTCAAGTACTTTGGGTCAGTATCATCACAATCAGTAGACTTTGAAAAGTTTCCAAGCTGACTAGAAGATGAATTTGAAATAATATTCTTTGGAAGAACTGAAAAAGATTGTGCAAAACTAACTGGATTAAAAAATAAAGACAAAAATATTGTGAACTGTAATTTTAACATTGAATTCCCCTTCTTCTATTTAAATATCTAAAAGTACTCTGACTTCACCTGAACTAACGTTATCTCTAATAAACTTTAGAGATTTGATACCTTCCCCAATAGCTATTTCATGGAAGCCAGCCTCCATTCTCTTTACGCCTCGGTAGAGCCTTGTCACTAATGATCCTTTAACTCTTTCCGTCTTTAATCTATAGCGAACTAACTTAACAGAAGTTAAGTACATATCATTTCCTAGACCGCGAATATAAGGAAGTCTTCTAAAGGCTTCATCCTCAGATGAAATCGTCATATCATCCCGAGGGTCTGTATTATAAAAGTAGCTATTACCACCATCAACAATCTCCTCTCGAATAAGTTCTGCCTGAGAATTAGCATTATTTACCCAACCAAGATAAGAAATATGTCTTGGAGGAACCTCCTGCGGATTAGCTCCATTTGCACGTATAGGAACAATACTATAAAGAAATAAAAGCTTTCCCTTGATCCAAGGAGAGAAAGATCTCTTTGCTAGAAATCCTTTATTGTTTAATGATATAAATGTCAGATCTGAGTCATCGTAGGCCTGCTGTGGAGAATATATAACATCCTTATTATAGTTTCGATCAGATGTAATCATATAAAAGCTTCTACTGACTCCCCCCTCTTGGGCAGGAATTTCGAGGGTAAAAGTTCTTGAGCAGTTCTTTATACATGGAGAATCAAAATAATAATCAAAAAAACTATTTTCATTATCATCAAGAATACCAACTGTATTGAAGGAGTATCTTGAACTCTCAATATCAAAATTTATAAATTTTGATAAATGTAACTTTCCAAGCGTATGTACTAAATCATCAGAAACTTTATTATTACTCTTAGAAACATTACTAAAGAATTTTGCAGAAAAAAGTAGGACTACTCCCATTAATCCTGCAGCAACAACCACTTCAGCAAGAGTAAACCCTTTAGAGGTATTTAATATTTTTTTCATTTATTGTCCGTTTATTAAAAAACTATAATCTTTAAAATTATCTATCAACGTTAAGTGTGTAGTTCTTATATGAAGCTTATATAACCCTCTGTAGTCAGGATGAGGCGTTACTATAAACCCTAGCCTTCCTTTACATTGAGAACACTCCTCTACATCAACCAATACTCTATCGTTCCAGGCAAGAGGTAAGGTTTTCATTAATTCATCTTTATTTGTTACAGATAGAAAGTCTGATGGATCACTAGTAATTTGATAACGAGAAGAGTTAGATTGAATTTTTTCAAATAATCCAACAACTGTTCGTTCAACATTAAGCTTATTTTTTACATCAGAATTCAATGAGCTCATAAAACTAGATGAACCCATAAAGATATAAGAAACAATGCCAAATATTCCAACGCCTACCATTATTTCGGCGAGAGAGACTCCCTTATTATTTAGTAATATTTTTTTCATTGAACAACTCCTGACTCGACCCAAAGAATCCTAGATGTATAACGTCTATATCGATTAGGTATTTTTGAGCGTGTTACAACACTTGTACCATCTGCAGGAATACCGATATCAGGATCTACAGTTGTCCAGTTAAAATTATTAACTCCCTCATAAATGAACTTCATAGGAGAACAAAGCTCCTGATCCCTTTGCTCTTCACTACTTAAAAATGGAGACCAACCAGGGTTTGAGAACTCACAGGTACTTCCATCGTTTTTTCTAAGATGACCCTTATCTTGGAGGTAATCAATCGCCATAGGATGCCACATAGAATAGAAATCAACTCCGGCCTTTCTAGCACTTCCCGAGATTGCTAAATCTTTAGTAATTATCGTTCCGATAACTTTAAGCTTTTGGGACCTCTCATTAATTGTAAATTTCTCACACACATAGAGACCAAAAACCGTATTTAGAGAATTAGGAACAATACAATTTTTAATAATGGATCTATTCGGAATACCTTTATAGTTTCCTGGTCTCATTAAATCTTCTGTGAAAATAAGTTCATCAACAGGCTTTACATCTGCAGGATTGCTGATTGTTATCCCTGAGTGAGTGACATTCACTAGCCATGAAAATTGAGTATTCTCAGTGAAAGAAACGTCCCACTCTGAAGAATCAACATTGTATACACTTAAACACTGCTCATCTATCTCTTTAGCCTCGGCCGTTGTAAGTCCCTGGGTAGGAGTAACATAATCTCGCCCATCCTTAGGAGGCTCATCACTCGATCTTCTTTTTAGAAGCGCCCATCCACTGAGTCCACCTGATCGAGCTTCATTTGATATCGATGAATTGTCAGCTGTTTTATATTCTATATTTTTATATTCCCCATTCCGTTTTCTATTCACTGTGATTTTGATAAGGTTTGGATTTAACTCTTCATTAGGACCTGGTAAGTGACTCTTCTCAGTTCTTTTTCCACTTACTGGATCCCCAGTCTGCTCAATAGCAAAATCAAAAGCATTAACCTTAGCTTCAATACCTGTTATATTTTTTAAGAGTCCAGAATTTAACTTACTTTTATTTCTAATTTCAAAACTTATTCCTATCTCATTTGAATATTTATCACTAGTTTTAATATTGAGAACTGGCGGATTAGATATAACTGAAGAGGCTTCACTAATAACTTCACTTTTACTAGTATTAAACAAATTTGCATATTTCTCTATATCAACCTTAGACTGCTCACACGCTGCTTTAATAAGAGAAGAGCTGCAATCAGCTTCTTTAGAAAAGCTCTCATCCACAACCTTACAAGCTGGATGACTGTCTCCACCATTTTGATACTTCATATTTGTACATTCATTCTCTAATCTACTTCTATTTGAATCTATATCTTCAAAGTCATCTAGAGTATTTAGATAGTTACTATCAAAATCAATATATTCATCATCCTTTGCAAGGGCCTCTTTAATTGTATTCATTTTAGAGGTATTAGCTAAGTTAATATCAACATTTGATGATCGTGAGAGTAGTACTTTTTTCTGATTAGAAGTCTCTCCTGTCAGATACAAATCTAAACTCATAACTGGGGAGTCACTCTTTTTATTATCAATGTATTTAGCCTCTAAGTCTAAATCATTGCCTGCATCATTGGAGTTTGAGTGTACAGTATAACCATCTTCATCTACACCATAGTACAAATAGTCTCTAAATTCGTTATCTGAAGATAAAGCGAGAGTATAGTTTCCGTTATTTCCTTTTATAAACAATCTGGAATTATTCGTTAAAAAGGGATTATCTCTGATTTTAGACCTTGTGATACATTGATCTAGTATTGTATTCGCTGGGTATGTGAACTTAGAACCAAATAAAGGAGCTATCCCCTCGTCAACTTCATCTTCAAAAGTTATACCTGATTTTATTCCAAGGATAGTTGGAATTTGAGAATATATTTGGCTACTCATTCCACCTGAAGAATTAGGAGTAAATAACTCACTCCCTTGATAAATACTCCCCCCTCCTACTACAAGAGAGTTATAAAATGCAATGGGATGATATCCAGTTGGAGGTATTACTAAATCATTTTCTACATACACTTTACTATTAAAGCGAATACCGTAGTCTTCCTTGTCACCAGAGAAGTCTGATAAATCAATGTCTCCCGCCTTAATAAGAGAGAAAACATTTAAAGTTCTAGGATAAAAAGCAACTTCACTATCTAGTTCTATATCACCTTTGATATGTTCACAGGATTTATTGTCATTCTTTTTAGCTCTTACACTAATACTCAAAATAGTTTCATCACCTTTTGGAATATTAGAAGTTATTAAGTATTTTGAAATTTCTATATCAATATCTTGAATACAATTTTTCAACCTAGGCTCTAAAGCAAGGTTTAAAGGGTGAGAAACCTTAAGTCTTTCAAGGTCTTCAATCTTAATCGTTGCTTTTATCCTATTAAGCCCAGGATCCTCTGGAGCTTCACTATTGTATAAAGAGTAATAACTATCTTTTATTGCGTCTATTGTAGATCTAGACCAAAGTAACCTTTCTAGATTTAGAGGATTAAAGACAACAGACTTCATGTCTTCTCCACACTCAAAATCTCGATCCCAATTTCGGCTCATACACCATCTATTCTTAATCGCATAAAGAGTATAGTTAAATACACCTTGAGAGAATTTCTCTGTTGTGTACTCAGTATTAATCTTTTGTTTCTCTTTATTTAAGATCTTTAGCAGCGAATTCATATTATTCATTAAATAAAATGAGCCTGCAGCAGCGATAAGAATGAAGGCAATTGCCACACTGCCTTTCTCCTGTCGTATAAATCGAAAGTTCACTATTTATCCTTTTTAAACTAAATAAAAAAATTATACAGGATAGATAAGTCGACTCAATAGGTATATTTTTCGAGAATGAAGTGCAGAAATTGGAGAAATTTAAAGAAAGTCAGATATATTCTTAAAAAGGACCTTTGCTCTCTCTTGAATCTTGAGGGCCATGATCTCATCTTCAGAGAGAGTCTGCCCTTTTTCAAAAGGCGCCATTACTTTTCTTTTAATTACAACTCTACTTTGTGTTTCTGAATTTTCTGATTGCCAAGGTCTTAGAACCTTTTTCTTCTTTGCAAGGCCGGATAGCTTTTCTTCTTTACGTTCAAGTATTACATCTAATATGGACTTAACTCCACTAGATGCTTTTTTATTAATGTCACTTAAACTTATCGCCATAAATTCCTCACCCTTATAGGATAGCAGAATTCATTTTTTTTAAAAGAAATTAATAGGCCCAAAGGATTTGAGCCTATTTAAAAGTTATTCTATTTCTTTGTCCAGTTAAAATGTAGTTCTTTTAACTGATTCTCAGCAGGAGCTGAAGGAGCTTTAGACATTAAGTCACTTGCTGAGGTTGTCTTAGGGAAAGCGATTACATCCCTAATTGAATCAGTCTTTGCAAGTAACATGATAATTCTATCTAGACCAAAAGCTAGACCACCATGAGGAGGTACTCCATAATTAAGCGCTTCTACAAAGAATCCAAATTGAGATTGAATCTCTTCTTCACCCATTCCAAGAACTTCAAACATTTTCTTTTGAATATCTTGTTCATGAATTCTAATTGAACCACCACCAAGCTCATAACCGTTACATACAACATCGTAAGCTTGAGCAGGCATATCTTTTAAAGATTCTGAATCCTTTGGATCAGCACCAATAAAAGTGTCTTTTTGATCTGTATTAATCATTGTGAATGGGTGGTGACGAGCAATATAGCGCTTGTCATCAGGATTCCACTCTAATAATGGGAAGTCATATACCCAAAGAAACTTATAAACATCTTCAATAATATCTAGTTTCTTACCTAGATATCTTCTTAGAGCATCAGCACAGGCGTGAGTCGTATCTTTTTCAGTATCAGCACAAAATAACCAAGTACCATCGCCTGCATTCTCCTCAAGAGAACATAATTCTTTATAGATATCATCAGTGATAAACTTAGAAATACCAGCACTTCTCTCTTCACCATTTACTTTAAAGAAAGCTACACCCTTTCCACCGTGAGGTTTTACAACCTCAGTAAGTGCATCAGTATCTTTTCTCGAAAATGTTCCCATACTTGCAGGTACGAAGATTGCTTTAACAAGACCATTTGCTTTTGCAACACTTGAAAAAACTGAGAATTCTGAATCTTTAAAAATATCAGTAACTACTCTATGCTCTAAACCAAATCTCAGGTCAGGCTTATCTGAACCAAAGCGAGTCATAGACTCATTAAAAGACATCATTGGAAGAGTAAAGTCATCTTCTAGAGAGAAGAGCTCTTTAAGAATTTTTTCAACTAGATTTTTAATATATTCAGGAGTTGCAAATGAGATCTCCATATCAATTTGTGTAAACTCTGGCTGTCTATCTGCTCTTAAATCTTCATCTCTGAAACATCTACAGATCTGAAAGTACTTATCAGTAGAGCCAATCATTAGAAGCTGCTTCAGAGTTTGTGGAGACTGAGGAAGAGCGTAAACTTTCCCAGGATGAACTCTAGATGGAACAACGTAATCTCTCGCTCCTTCAGGAGTTGATTTATATAGAATTGGAGTTTCAACTTCAATGAATGTCTCATCTTGAAGGATACGCCTTACAGTGTTTGTAGTTTTAGATCTAAGTTTAAGTATATCTTGCAGCTTCTTAGTTCTAAGCTCTAAGTATCTATACTTTAATCTTAAATCTTCAGTAGCTTCAACCTGTCCAAAAGGAAGAAATGGAATATTATCAATATCGTTTCTAGAAAGAACTTCAATTGATTCAACTTGAACTTCAACAAGTCCAGTATCCATTTTCTTGTTTTGAGCATCTTCTGGTCTCTTAGCAACAACACCTGTTACTTTGATAACAGACTCAAGAGCGCAATCTTTTAAAATAGAAAAATCACCTTTGAATTGCTCAAACCCAAGTTGAGTTAAACCATACTTATCTCTAATATCAATGAAGTGAAGTGCTCCAAGATCTCTGTACTTGTTTACCCATCCACATAATGTGACAGTTTTCCCTACTTGATCTTCTCTAAGCTCACCACAATTGTGAGTTCTCATTAGTCCTTTTAATTCGGCCATTTGCTTTATCTCCCCTCGTAATTTAGAGTTAAGTCATGAAGTCATTTATAACGTATTTTGCACCAATGCTCATTAAAAATATTCTTCAAATCCTAATTATATCGCTGTACTTAACGAGCTGTAGCTCACAAGAAGCAATATTTAAGGATCGAAAGAGAGTAATCATTCTTATCGATAATAAGCACCCTGTTGAAACAATCATCTCAAACACTGATCAACAAATGACTCTAGGCCTTAGCGGTACGAAATCAAGTGAATTCAGAAAAGATCAGGCAATGATTTTCGTATACAAAGAAGACGGGATGCGTAAATTCTGGATGCCAAATACACTATTTGATTTAGATATATTCTTTATTGATTCTCAGATGAAAGTCGTTGCAGTAGAGCGTGATGTTCCCCATCATCCAGGTATTCAAGAACCACCTTCGATATATAGAACAAAGATTTATCATTCAAGACATGTTCTAGAAATGAGAAGTGACTCACCTCTGGCTAAAAAGCTAGAGGTGGGGGAAAAGATTATCTTTGAGAAAGGCTCTTCTCTCTAGGAAAAAGAATTAAGTATTCATCTTTTGCGATAAAGCCAAGGTTATCCCTCACAAGCTTCTTTTGATACATCGAGTTCTTACCTATCTTCTTAATCTCTAAAGCTAGTTGCTTATTTTCTTTGATAATTCTTTGTTGTTCATACTGTTTATCTTCTAAAAGGTTTAGCGATGAGTAATAATCCATTACGCCTCCACCAGAGAAAACAAGTCTAAACAATAAGAAAGTACAAAATGCCCAACCAAACTTCACAAGGTAGCTTACTAAGCTCTTGTCAGTGTTCTTTTTAGACTTAGTATTTACTTTCCTTTTGGCGCTAGTATACCCAACTTTCGCTGGAGATTTTGCTACAGCTTTTCTAACAGGAGTTAAAAACTCTGCTTCATCTGGTTTACCAACTGTTCTTCTTGTTACAGTAGTACTCGATGGAGCTTTAGTCGTCTCAGGCGCAGCTTCTTTTTT
>NZ_JBFGYP010000061.1:0-18060 GCF_041587335.1 Halobacteriovorax sp. | reverse complement strand
CGAAAAAATTAGATCTATATCATTTGAATTTTTGTTTACTAAAGGATTGATAAGATCTTTCGCTTTTTCTAAATGATTGAATTTAATATATACCTGAGCAAGATTATACTTTGGTATATTTGACTTAGGAGATAACTTAATGGCCTTTTCAAGTAGTATCTGTGCTCCCTCAAAATTATTGGACTTAAGAGCAACAAGTGCTTTGTTGTTATAAACAGATGCCTTTATTAAATTTGATCCTGATAGAGCATAATCGTAAAAGTAATTCGCTTTTAGCTGGCTTCCATAGAGTTGATAGCAAATTCCTATGTAAAGCCAGTACTTACTATTATTCTTGTACGATTTTATCTCTTTTTGCATATCATTAAGAGTTGATTTAAAGTTACCCTTGTAACATTTTGATAATGATTTTGCTAAAAAGTCTTTTTCGCTTACTTTACTTAACCTTGTGTTACCAAATCTCATAAATGATTCATCAGCAAAAGCATCATTTTCAGATCTAAGGTTGTTATTAATCTTGTGTGATCCACAGCTTACAAGTAAGAATAACGTTATTATATTGATTATTTTCACTATTGTACTCCTTGGTTATCTAAGGAGATTGCAAGTTGTGATACAGGGTATCTCATTAATATTTCTGACTTGAACCCTTGTTCATCAAATAATTTGTAATTTTCATATGATAGAATATTGTTAGTCTGAATTGTATTCGTTGTCTGTTTTTTGAATGTGATAACTTCTTTTTCAACTTTTTGATAAAGAGGAGTCATTTGTTGTAGAAACATATTTGTTTCTACTTTGTTAAAACCAATAGGACGAAAGCTTGTAACTTCAGTCAAGAAATCTTTGTATTGGTTAGCTATAAAATGGCTAACTTTTGGCGTAATTATTGGGTGTTTTAAGTTTTGAATTTTTAATCCCTGTGTAACTATATTTTTTATAGTTGAAAAATTGTTTTCTATTTCCAGACTAAAACGATCTCCATTAAACTCTGCTTTTGTAAAAGTATATTTAGTATTTTCGAAGTTAAGAATGTAAGCATTATAAGACATAATCTTATGAACAACTGGAGATTGGTAATTTCTAAGAATGTTTAACATCTCATTTGCTACATTGTTATTCCCCATTGCCTTACTTTGCCAATACTTATTTTCTGCGATAGTTGTGAGTGTTTCTGGTTTGATGTATTTAGGGAACTTCTTCATGTAGAATTTGATTTTCTTCATATTTCCTTCTATAGCAAAGCCTCTTGCAAATTGTTCAATATCTTTTTTCACTACAGATTGGTCTATATTGCATTTTTTCTGTGCATTTTGAAGAATGCTAACAGCTTTGTAATTATTTTCAATGATGGAAAATGAAATGGCCTTTTGGTAGAACTTATTTTTTTCTTTAAATTCATTTGTACAGTATTTAGTAATTGTTTTGTAGCTCAGAGAAAGTGCTTTTTTGAACTCTTGCGCCTGTGCATACTCAGTAACAATTTTTTCTAGAGTGGATACTTCTTTAAAAATCTCACCTTGATTATCTATCTTCAAGCTATACTTTAACCACTTCCATGAATCGTTGTAGTTACTTGTTTGTAATGCTAGTAGTGATAGTCTGAAAGAAGTCTGAATTTTAATTTTTAAAGGATAGTTTTCATTTTTAAGAATATCTGTGTAGCTCTTGTTCGCTGACGCATAGTCTTTCGCATCGACCTTTTTATCGATTTCATTAAATAATAGTCCTGCAAGTATTACTATAGATTTCTTAATATATACTTTTTCATAAGAAAGAAAACCTTTGTTAAATTGACCTATCCAGTATGAGATTTGTTTTATATCTTTATTTTTTACATAAAAATCAAATACTTTTGCAAACATTCCTTTTTGAGCTTTGATGTCTTGTGGAAAGCTAGTGTGATACGCTTTTACTACAGTGATCGAATTATCTGTTTTCTTGTTTTTATGATAAATTGAAAATAGTTTAGGGTATATAAGTTTACTTTTTTTATCTTTTGGCCATAGGTTTACATGGTTACTATATACGTAAGTTTGATACTTATAGTTTGATAGGCCATTTTCTTCTAGCTTAGTTAGAGTTGCAAGTAGCGAGTTTATAACTTTCTTTGAAAACTCTTCTTTCCATATCTTTTGCTTTTTCTCTTTTTTAATTATCTCAAGAACAACAGAATATTTCTTGTACGCTCTTTGGAAAAGCTTAACAGAGAAGAGTGTTTCACCTTGGTAGAATAAATACTCATTCTTATTTGTTGTATCCATTTTTATTAGAATGTTGAAATATGTAAGAACATTATTCAACTTTGAGTCATTGAGTGCTTCTGAAGTAAATTGTTCTCTTTTAGCAAGTCTTACTTGTAGATAACCCACGTACGACTTTATTCGTTTTACTGATATTTCTAATTCTTCGCCTTGTAGGTGTTTTAGCTCATAGATTTTTGATAAGGCCTTTGCAGTATTTAAGTGAAGATTCTCTCTCTTAAATGTTCTGTAAAACTCTAATTGATAATTGTAATACATTATCTGTTCGTCAAACTGTTTTCTATCTTTTGCGACTTGCAATCCTCTTGTGATTATATTGTTCACTGTAGGAAACTTTTTAGCAGTTTGAGCTCTCGTCGCCATTTTTGTTATGTATTCTGCTGCTTTAGTAACATTCTCAATATAGAACGATACACCTTCATCTATTTTATCATTTTGGATAAAGAATATACTTATTGCATCTAATACTTGTGATTCTACAGTAACATACCTTGGGCTCTTACTTATTTGGTAAGCTTTTAAGATATGATCCAGTCCTTGAGATAGTTTTTTGATTTTTAGTAAACACCACGCAATGTTATAGTGATGCTTGGCGTACCATTCATCTCCCTCATTTTTGATCACATCTTTATAGAACTTTATTGCTTTCTTATACTTTTTATCATTGTAATACAGTTCTGCAAGCGCTGTTTTTATACTATGAACGATAGGTGATGAATGTGGAGCAATCCTTAATGATTTTAATAAATAATACTCTGTTTTCTTACTTTTATTAAAGTCTCTTTCGTTCAATGCTAGGGTGTAGAAAATTGCGCCATTACTTCTGTAGTTTGGCCACTTCTTTACAATATAATGTCCAAGCTTTTCAACCTTTTTATTTAATTGTATTGATTGTTTGAAGAAGTATGGTCTCTTCAGTTTAGGGTTTCTGTTTTTTAAGAAACGATTATTTTCAACTTCTTTGATTATTTTAAGATTTTCAGAATAAAGCTCTAATAGTCTATATTCAAGATTAGGACCTCTTCGTCTGATCTTTTTTATCGTCTTTATTTCGTTTCGAATCATATCGACAAGAGTGCTTCTCTTCTGTTTTTCAAAAGACACTTTTTCTTTTCCCATAGCCTGGAAAGAGAATATAAGAATAAATATAGAGCTTATAATTATTTTCATATTCTAGTTTCCACCTTTTACTATAAATTTAAATTTTGGAAATCCAGCAGTAGCACTTGCATGCATTACTTTTTGCATATCTGAATATGATAGAGTTTGATCTAGTACAATATTTATCTGTTTGTTAGATCTTTCTTTACTCTTTATTAGGTCTTTATCTACTGATGTTAAATCTCTTGATTTAAATTCTTTTAACTCCTTGTCACCTTGTTCTTTCATTTCTTTAAGCTTTTTCTCTAAAAAAGCTATGTTTGATCCTGTCTTTGGTATCTTTCCAATTTCTTTATTGTCTATATATACAGATCTATTTTTATTTACCTGTATTGTTACCGATTGGTTACCGTGCAATAGTGATACTGACTCAGGTAATTCTAAATTATTTGTTAAATCAAGCTTTAAGTCAGAAGGATTATAACTTTTAAGTAAGAATACGAGTAGTATTACTAGAATATCTAGTAATGAAGTTATGTCTATATCTAGCTCTTTTTTCTTTTTAACAATGACTGATCTTCTTTTATTTCTTGTTGCCATTTTTATATCCTATATTACTGTTTCGAAAATTATTTGATCAAAAAGTGTTCTAGTTCTTACTACTTTTCCATTCTTTGACTTTCCTGCAATTGCTGGTATATCTTTTCCAACTCCAGTTATAGAATCCATGATTTTAACAATTTCTTTGTAATTAACATTTTTGCTTGGACTTAGGATAATAGATCTCTCATCAATATTTGCTAGTTTTATATCGATAAGAACTTTTTTAAGTTTACTTAGGTCAAACTCTTTTCCTAATTTTGTAATCTTTGTTTTTAGAGCACCTTCAACACCAGTTTTAACTTCTATTGAAGAACTAGAAATCTTAAGAGTTAAATTAAGGGGTTTTTCGTCACTTTTTTCAGTATCAATAGTTGCAATTGCTGGTGCATCACTTCCTATCTCATAAATTTCCACAAATTGTGCACTCATTAAAAGGAAAAATATAAAGATGAATACTGCATCTAGTATTGGAATTAGATTTAGTTTTGGTATTTCTTTCTTTTCTCTTCTTTGTCTCATTTTCTACCCCCTAGAAAATAAAATTAAGCTGCATTTGATGTGTTGTTTGGTATCGGAGGCATCTTTTTCTTTTTTGTGCCTAGTAAATCTACAAGCTTTAATGAGTACTCTTCTATTTCAGCTATAATCTTTTCACTTTTGTTAGAAAGTATGTTGTGAACAACCATTATACTAATGGCCGAAATTAGACCAAAAGCAGTTGTGTTCATCGCCTTAGAAATACCAAGTGCCAATAGCTTTGCTTTTGAAGATGGATCAGCATTAGCAACGGCAGCAAATGACTCAATAAGACCATAAATTGTTCCTAGCAGACCAATTAAAGTCGATACGTTTGCTACTAATCCAAGGTAGCTCATTCTCTTATCAACTTTTGGTGTAACTTCTAATATTGTAGAGTCTACAGCGTCTTGAATCTGATCTTTCTCTTGGTTTGCTCTTTTTAAACCTGACTTTAGTACCATTGGTAACATTGCTTTAGAGTTTGAACAGCTCTGAATTGCTTTTTCTACGTCGTTGTTTAATACATGCTTTTTAACCATATTCATTAATGAGTTACCGTCTATATCATAGCTAAATAATGATTTAATTCGTTCTAGTGCTATTGCTATACCAAATGTCCAAGTCGCCAATATTATCCACATAAAAACTCCACCTTCATCCATAAAGATTGCGAGTGTTTGTAAGAATGATTGGTCTGACACTACCTTTGCTACTTCGTTTTCCATTATTTACCCCTTATCTTAAATTTCTTATGTCTTTTTTAGATTCTGTATTAAAGTCAAATCTTTCGTATAATGCTCTTTCAAAAACCTTTCTATCTCTTTCTTTAACCGATAAATCTCCAGGAGCTAGAAGCTGTCCCTTTACTTCTAGATTACCTAGGTCAAAGCTTTCATATTTCTTGTACTCAACAATCACATTTTTGTTTTGAGCATAAGATGAAGTACAAATCATAAAAATTATTAAATATTTCATAATTACCTCTTGCTCACTTTCTTATCTATCTTCACTGTTGAGCAATTTGACTTAAGTCCGTATGAATAATCTCCTAGCTCATCTGCCCAAAATGCTCCATCAAAGTTCCAGAAATCATCATCCATCGTCATTTTTACGTTCTTAAGACTTCCTCTGCTTCTTTCTGATATCAATTCTTTATTGCTATAGAGTAAGTTTCTTTTCTTAGACATAATTTCTAGTTTTATATTGAACATCTCATAACTGTATTTATGAATATCATTTATAAACGTAAACATTTCTTTCTTCACATAGTGATTTAGATGTTGTGTACGCCAATTGATAGAGTTTTGAACCTGGTTAATTAAGTACTTCGTAAACTTATTTTGCTTTCTCTTATTTAAATACTTAAGTTCATTTTTTGCTTTCTTGAAACTTACTAAATCAACACTGAACTTCACTTTCTTTCTTATTTGTGTAACAAGATTTCTAATATAAGGATTTAAGCTTTCAGTTTCTTTTAGTGAACTAAATACTAAGTTGATAAAGTATGTATGTGAGTTCTTATTTGGTAGTACTATTTTCTTTAGTTCATCACTTTTTGTTTTATATACTTTGTAATATTGGTCAATTGTTGCAAGGCTGTCATCGTAGAGACAAAGTCTAAAATAGTTAAGTGAGTTTAAAATCTCTGATTCAGGGAAGAAGTAACTAGATAGAAGTGGAGATCTATATGTTACAACAAGTCCAAGAGATCTATTAAAGTCTTCTAGGTAATAATTTGCCCAAGCTTTTTCAATTAAAGTATATGGCCACCTATAAGATGTTTTTGGAATTTCATTATATGATGCAATTGCTTTTGCGTACTGTTTTTGCTTATAGTAAAGCCTTGCGATATGCATTGTACAAGATTCACTGAGTACAGTGTAGTATCTTTTTAGTTTTTCTTTGTCTGCTTTCTTTTTAAAACTATCAGACACTTTTATACATTTCTCAAATCTATCCTTTGATCTTGATATATCTCCAAGAATCTCTCTTGAAGTACCAGCTACATAAAGAGCTTCTGGAGAGAACCTATTATTTAATGGTATTCTTTCCGCAACAGTTAATGAGTTTTTATACTTCTTCATTCTAAACATTTTAAGAGCATAAATTAACTGTAGTGTAGGGGAGTTGTGCTTGATTAAGTCTCTATTTGATAAACCAGCTAGCGAATTTGTACCAGATTTTAATACAAGTATTTCTAGCTTTTCTTCGAAGTCTTTATCAAGCTTATCTGATTCAATAATATGTTCTGCTGCAAAAGGAAGAGAAGAAAAGTAATACTTAGATTTAAATAATTCATTAAATATCTTTAAATTCTTACCTTTTGTTCCCGTAAAATACTCTTTTTCAGCTAGTCCAAAGTGAGCATTAACAGAAAATGTAAATAGAATAACAACTGTTATAATTATTTTCATTTGATTATCCTTAGAAGCTAAAGCCTACTGAGAGTATTGTATCTGTTGATCCTCTTAGTTTCGATGTAGATGCTTGTCCATTTACAACCGGTCCTGGTGCTTTATACATAGATCTTTGTAGATCTATTCCTATAAACCACCTCTTTGAGGCATGAACTCTTAGTCCTGTTTTAGCTATTGCTCCTGTATAGGATTCTTCCTGGAAAGTTGCTGATTGAGTTGGGATTGATACAGTGTCTTTGTTTGATTCCGCATTAATCTTTGCCAGCCCTAATCCAAAACTCCAATCAAAATATATAATCTTATTAAATGTATTTATTTTTCCATAGAATGGAGACCAAATTCCCATCAGTCCGTATGTTGAAGTAAATCTTCTTACAAATGGAACAGTTTGGTTAATTCTTTTAATGTTGTCGTATGCATCATTGTTCTTATTCGAGTAACTATTATAGAAACCTTCAATGGCCCACTCTTCATTTAAGTAGTAACCAGTTCTAAAGTTTAATCCTGATGTATCTTGATACTCACCACTTAAACCGGCTACATAGCCAAGTTGTGTATAAATACTCTTTTTCTTTTTAAATAACTTATTTTGTAATACATAGACTTTCTTGTCTGGGTCTAGCCATAGAAACTTATAGAGATCTTTCTCATCTGCTATGGCCTGAAGAGATGACGCTCCCATTGAAAGCGTCATCATTATATATGTTAAAGTCCTACCCCTAGATAAAATCATTAATTAAGCTCCTCTGTTTGAACTGCATAACTTACTTCAATATTAGATCCTTCGTTTGGAACGCTTCCGTCCACGAATTTGATAGATCTAGATTGATTGTCATAAGTGAAGCCTGAGCTTACTTGTGCACCATTTACTTTTACTTCAATCTTGTCTTCGTATGGCTTATTTGAAAGTGCAAAACTATCAATTAGATCTACTATCTTTCCGCCCATTTCTCTAAGTACTTGGTAAAAGTCGTTTTTTATGTGTGCAGTCGCACCACCTGTCTTATCACTGGCTTCAAGATATCTATAACCAATCGTCTCCCAGCTAGTTCCTGTACTTTTTGTGTTAACAATTGAGTACAGCTTGATAAGCCCTGAAGTCTTCTTTAGGTTTTGAAAGTAGTCTACATATGACTGTGAAGTATTTGATGATTGATCTTCTTCATCAGATACAAATACAACAACTAGGTATGCATCGTCTCTCATCCAGTTTTCAATATATCTACTTACAAATGACTTAGATGTTTGAAGTCCTTTCTCTCTACCAGAACCTCTCGTTCCAACCTTGATACAGTTTGCAAAGTCTTTTACAAATTGACTTTCATTACTTTTAGCTGCATCTGCATCAAGAATTGAGAAGTCACAAACTGATTTACCGTTCTTTTTACTTGTCCCATCAGTTGTTGTAATGGCCATTTTGAAGTCAATTTTCTTCTCTAAGAATTCATGTATAAATACATCAAAGTTGTAGGCCAATGCTTTTTGCTCATCACCCATAGATCCAGAGTCATCTACAACCCATAAGATATCAACTTTTCCATCTTTAGCCTCAGCTTGCGTGAATTTCTCCACAACTGACTTTAAAACTATTCCAGGCTCTTCCGGTTCTTCTGGCTCTACTGGATCCGTTACTACAGGATCTGTAGGTTCAGTAGGGTTTGTTACGACAGGATCTGTCGGCTCTTCTACTACCGGATCTGTTGGTTCAGTAACTACTGGATCAGTTGGCTCTGTTGGTACTGTTACAACCGGATCAGTAGGCTCAGTAACAACTGGGTCAGTTGGTGTAGTTACTACAGGGTCAGTTGGTTCAGTATCTACTGGGTTTGAAGCATCTGGTGATGGGATTTCAATTTCGCTAGGAATGTCTGTATCAACAACTCCTGCTCCATTAAGAAATTTCTTTTCATAAAATTCTTGTTCGTTACAAGAAGTTAGGTTTATTAATAATGTTAGTAGTAGAAAGGTATCTCTTATCCTTGAAGTGTTTAAAACCATTACCGTCTCCATAACGGTAGCTAGACCTATTTCTGTAGAAATAATGTGATCGAGCAATTCCGGCTTTTCTGAGATTTTGTGACGGCTTACATACTTTTTTAACTGACGTTCAACAAACAAAATCGAAGAAGTTTTTTATTTCCCTTTTTTCTTACTGCTAGAGTAGCAAACTGAAAAATAGAGTAAATTTGCGAATGTATGTTTTTATTGCTTTTTCCATTATTTTAGTTAGTTATATAACGAAAAACGTAGAAAATTGATTGAATTTGTTGTTAGAGATATCTTGTTAATTTCGCCACATATTATTGTCGTAGATTGAGAAGTACTTGTTTATATGAGTTTCAACGCTTCTTGAACAATATTGTCTGAAAGGTCGTGCCCTTCATTTTTGAGCGATATATATCTAGATTCCTTCTTAGAAGAAGTTTTTAGTTTTTCAAAATGCACTTTTGAATTTTGATGATCTACTAATTTATCTTCCACACCATGAATTGAGTAGACATTAAAGGGGAGTTCTTCAGTTATGTATTGCCACTTATATGTACAGCAAAGCCCTATGATAGATTGTATCTTATTCATTGCTAAACCAGCGAAGGGACTAAGATAGCCGCCCTGGGAGTAGCCTATGACTACTTTGGGAGTTTCGTCGTACCCTAACGTTTGTACAAGTTTCTGTAGCAAGTTTGCTGATAGGCTATAGTCAATATCATATGAGTTTGAGTGTCTATCAAAGAAGTACCATGCATATCTTTTTTCAATATAATCTCTTCTTATCTTTGGAATTGGAAGAGGTCCATTAGGTGCTAGAATGTCGTAATCATCAGGTGCTGAATCAAGGAAATGCTCAAGTATTGCTTCATTAGTCTGTGCAAATCCATGTAGAAGTATTAGTAATTTTTTTGATTTTCTTTTTGTTAACTTATAATTGATAGGAAAATCTATTTCTAATTTGATTGTTTGGTTTTTCATGGGATAATAATAATTCAAGTATAACTAGATGAGTAGGTATTAATTGGAATTAGAAAAAAAATTACTAGAGACTCTATCCTTTTTTAACCCTATGACATTAGAGCAGATATACTTAGATTTTGACGAAGATTATCTACTAGAGAATCCAAGCTATACATATGATGATTTAATAGAGTGTTTATCGTCACTGGAAAAGCAAAGAAAAATTAAGTCTAGCGGAAAAGACAAATCTAAAACATGGATTCGTGAGTATCCTAAAAAGACATTACTTTCTAGAATGTTGAGATTCCTAAAATAGCTGCAATCAACCACGTTATAAGACCTGTCGCAATTGGAATAGTTAAATTATCATCAACGCGAATTGGGATGAGTTCAAGTCCTGTCATTATTGATGAGACTAATGTTGCAAGAATACAAACGATGAATAGGTCATTTCCATAAAGTGTACTAAAAACAAAAATTAATATACAGAATGTTGAAACAAAAAATGCTGCAGAACCTTCAATACTTTTTCTTTTAAATATTTTATTCTTTCCAAATCTAATCCCTATTATGGCCGACATTGGGTCAGCAATAGCAAGAGTAAATATTGCGCAAAGAGCTACTACTTTTGGAAAACTTAGTAATGTGAGAAGTAATCCCATTACAAAAGGCATTCCTGCAGATTCTTTAAGCTGCTCTTCAGCTCTTAACAAGTATTTATTAACTATTTTAAATGTTGCTGCATATTCTGGATAATTTATTCTTATTTGTTCTACTATATATACGATACATGCAGCAGTACCAAGAATTGATACAGCTGATTGATGGCTAAGAAAGCTATAATATACTATACCTGCGGCCGTACCCATCGTCATATGAAAGAAGCGTCTAGGAAATTGAAGATCGTGCCTCGTTGATGTTGAAGCAGATTCTTTTAACTTTTCTGATTTTATTTCACTCTCTTCCTTAGAAGAGATTTCTTTCTTTTCACTCACATTAAATTCCTTTAGATATTTATCGGAGTTTTTTGATTTTATTTTAGATTAATTAGATCCTACTCAATTATTTTTGTAGTTCTTTCCTCAGAAATCACCTGCATAATATCCTTTTGGTTTATAGAGCCTAGTAGTTCACCACTTGAGTCGTGAACAACAGGAAGAGTCAAGTAAATGGAGTTCTCAAAAGCTTGTATCGCTTCTTCTAGGCTTGAGGTATTAAGGATTGAAGGAAAGTCTATGGTAATCGATTTCGCAGTGATAAAGCTATTTTCTTCTTCTTTTGATAATTCCATTAATTGGGCCAAGTCAATTACACCTAAGAATTTATGTTCTTCATTTACTACGGGGTAGTATGGTGAACTATGTTGGTAAATAAATTTTTGTACATTAACAATACTTGCATTTTCTTTTACTGAGATAATATCAGTTTTAATATAATATTTTATATCTCTTTTTATATCCTCTGGTTTCTCTTTTTTTATATTTAAATTTTCTTGGAGGTTATCCATTAACTGTCCTACACTCACTGTTGCTTTTTTAGTGTAGTTCTTTCCATCATCTTTTCCGCCTTTTACTTCTCCTGATTCAAATATACTGTACTTAAGTAAGAGAGGGCCAAGTATTTCAAATACAAAAATTGAACTCATTATGATTGTGACTAAGAGATTTGAACTCTCAGTATCTATTGGCATTATTTTATTAACAATCGCAAGCGCTATACCTGCATGGGAAAGAGTTGAGAGGCCAAAGTACTTCGACTTGTCAGAAAATGATGAGACAACTCTACCTGTTAATAATGAGCCAAAGTAGAATGCGAATGTTCTACTAAGTACATATACAACTGCCATCAGTAAGATCGTTGGTGTAAACTCTCGTAAGTTTATATGAGCACCAGCTAATATGAAAAAGATTGCGTATATAGAAAGACCCATCTCATTTATTCCCTTATGGATCTCTTTACCTGAGTTAGTAGAGTTCACAACCGTAAAGCCAATTACTGTTGATATAATTAATGGGTCAGTATGTAAGAAGTGAGAAAGAGTTTGTCCAAATAAAATAGTGGAACCTACCAGCATTAAAAATTCAGATGACTTTTTCTCTTTTTGTTCCCAGTAAGAAAGAAAGAACCCAAGTATAAAACCTAGGATAACTGATCCTGCCAAAGACCAAACGAGTAAACCTAGTTGCATTAGGGGAGTCACTCCAGGGTCAGCTGGCCAAATGTTCAATATTTTAAATATTACTTCTAGTATTTGAGTTCCAATTAAGGCAACTACTGTAGCCAGTGCTAGATAAGTTAGTATTGATCTTTGGAGAGGACCATTTGCATTATATTCTTTCATTACTAAAAGAGTTGTAGGAGGAGCACACTCTAAGGCCACAAACGAAAGAAACATTGCCACTATCAATGCTAGTTTATAGTCTCCAGTAATTTGAGAGTAGGCGAGGAATGTTAATGTGAATACGATTAGTAAATTAAATAGTCCTGCGACACCAACTTCTTTAAAATTCTTCCATCCAATTTTTTGAATCAAGTTTCTATCAAAGTCACCACCAATATTAAATAGAATGAGTCCCATTGCAATATCTGAGAGAAAGTGAAAGCTGTTGGCTATGCCTGTTGTCATCAAATTAAAGCCAGTTGGCCCTAGAATTACACCTGTGAAGATAAATCCAGTTACCTTTGGTATATTTATCTTTTTCGCAAATTTTCCTAAAATAAGGGCCGAGATTAAGGCTATACCTAGAATAGGAATTTTATTTTCAATTATCGTTGTCGCGACTTCTGATGTTTGCATTTCTCATTCCTATCTTAAGTAAATTAGATTTGATTATATAAGGTCTTTCTACTAACAGCAAATTTCATGAAAAATAATCTCGTAATTCTAATATGTTACTTCAAAATGTCTAACTTCTATACTCTAGTAATAATGTTGAAATAATATTAAGACTTCTATTTACCATGAGTTTCTAATTGCTTAGAATATGTGTAATTCTATTTTTAAATTGAGGGTATATGAAAAAGAAGCTCATTCTTATAGCAATCGCAATAGTTTTAGTACTCGCAGGAACTACGTGGGGCCTATTGAGTTATAATTATTCAAAAGGATTTAGGTCAGGTACTTTAGTTAAAATAACTAAGAAAGGTGCTTTTTATAAGACATATGAGGGAACCCTAGATTTAGGTTCTGGTGATCATTTGACGTGGGACTTTTCAATCCATGATGAGGAAATAGGAAAGCAACTAGAGCAGCAAGCTGGACGACTTGTTAAAGTTGAATATAAAGAACTTCTCTATAAGGTTTTTTATGATACTAAATACGTAGTTCATTCTTGGTCAGTAGTTAGAGAGGCCGGTAGTGAGAACTTTTGTCGTCTCGTCAATATAATGAGAAAGAGCCGAATTGTAGTTGAGAAGGTTAAATCCTTAATTTCAGATTATGATGCTTCCTTATTAGAAGAAATTAGAAAGTGTCAAAATTAATAGGCACCTCTATTTTTTAATATGCCAATAAAAGTGACTTCTTTCTTAAGCCATTTCGATAAAAAAAATATTCTTGATATGAAACCCCTGACTGCCATAATGAAAAGCAGGTGGGGGGATATCTATGCGCAAGAACTCAATTAATAAATTCTACACAGAGAGTGTAAGTAAGTACTTTGGTTTTGTTCCAAATCATAATTTAAAAAAGTTTGATTCAGTTCTTGATAGTTCTATTTCACATAAGTGGAAAAGTATTCATCCAAGCTACCTAAGTTCCAAAGAAGCTCTCGTGTTAGGTATTAAGATAATGAATAGTCATGATGAGATCTGTGAAGCTAAAGATCAAGATGCACATGAAATGTTTGATCTCGCTCTAAAGAGTTTCAAAGAGGAAGGTGAGGATCAGAAGTTATTCAGTCTCGCCATGGGGATTTTCTATTTTAAAAACTCTCTGAAGATTACGGATAGATCAAAGCAAATAAAGGTCATTAAGCTCGCTAAGCATTATATAGATGAGGCCATTTCAATGAATGAGGAGTGTCTTCTTACTCGTTTGCATTTAGTGATTATTCATGTGGCGATGGATAATATGTCTATTGCTGTGAAAGAACTTGTACAGCTTGGTCGAGAAGTAAATGATAGAAATATCTACAATGTCCTACATCGCATTTATGAAAAGCTAGGACATGAGAATATAGCTCTTTTCTATAACCTAAAGGCCTCTAAGCTTAAGGAGGTTGAGGTACTCGCTGCCTAAGCTTGATTTATTATTTTATAAGGTACTCTATTTTTATTAGAGTACTTCTCTTAAGTGTTAAATCGATCATACTTTTAGCAACATCTTCTACTTTAATCGGTGCATACTTTCCTATCAATTTGGGTAAGATTTTTGAGAATGGGCTAAGTAGCGCCGAAGATATTTGTTCAGCTGGCCTAAACTCTTCTCTATGTCCAAGTAAAAGCGAGGGTCGAACTATCACAGTATCTATAGGACCTGTGAGAGATGACTCCATTTGTCCTTTGACTTTAGAGTAAAATACCCTTGATTTAGCATCTGCTCCTAATGCACTTATTACGCAGAAGAACTTAGCATTTGTACTCAGGGCATACTTATAGCACATTAGAACATAGTCTAGATCTACTTTCTTAAATGCTTCCTTAGAGCCTGCTTTCTTGATTGTTGTTCCTAGGCAGCAGTACACACCATCATAATTTTCGAGCTCAAAAGTTCCGAACTCTTCGAAGTTAATACTTCTTTTAATAAATTTATCGCTACTTATTTTTGAGACATCCCTAAGGGCAATTGTGACTTGATGTTCTTTAGATAATTGATCAATGAGAGAGGTGCCCACTAGGCCAGATGCACCAAATACTAAGAATTTCATATAAATATTAATAGTAAGATAAATGCAATAATTCCAGAGATTAAATAAGGAATAAAGTTATCTCTTTTCTTAACAACATTGAACTCACCATGTTCTCTCAAGTGGGGATCATTGATGTTATCAATAATATATTGGAGGTCCTTATATGGTGTTAGACCATTTAAATCCATAATCACTTCTCTATTTTCACAGAAAAACATAGTTGGGACTGATCTAATATTAAAGTGTGCGGCCAATTCGGGAGACTCATTTGTATCAATATCAAAGATGGGAAAGTCAGGGTTTTGAAGAGATAGTTTCTCTAAAACTGGAATCATCATCTGACATGGACCACAAGTGGTAGAGCCAAACTTTAGAAGGTAAGGCCCATTGATTGTGTTAACAGTTGTTTCAAAATGTTCTGTTCCAAGTTTTTTTACCATATCTTAGTGCTGCTTCCAGTCTACATGTGGCTCTGGTCTATTATTAGTAATAATCTCTATCTCTTCTAATAGCTCTTCATCGAGTAGGTGAAGAATATCAAGTGTCTTGATATTATCTTCTAGCTGCTCGAGTCTTGAGGCCCCTAGAATGACTGAACTAACGTTTGGGTTTTTTAAACACCAAGCTAGAGAAAGTTGTGCTAAAGAAATACCTCTTTTGACTGCAAGGTCTTGAAGGTCACTAGCGATCTTTAATTTAATTTTTCCCTCTGGAGTATCATACATATCTCTAAGCCATGAGAATTTATCTAACGATAATCTAGAGCCTTCAGGTATACCATTTGAGTATTTACCTGTAAGTATCCCTGAACTTAGTGGAGACCAAGTTGTTGTTCCCATTCCATACTTTTCGTAAAGGCCTTTGTACTCTTTCTCAATTCTTTCTCTGTGTAAGAGGTTGTATTGAGATTGCTCAACAGATGGTGGAGTAAGGTGATATCTCTCTGAGAGAGTGTAGGCCTCTGTTATTTGTTCAGCCGACCACTCACTAGTTCCCCAATATAAAATCTTTCCTTGCATTACAAGTGTATGCATGGCCCTGAGAGTCTCAATAATTGGTGTATCTACGTCTGGTCTGTGACAGTAGTATAGATCTAGATAATCTAGTTTAAACCTTTTAAGAGCATTGTTACAGCCTTCAATGACATGCTTTCTATTAAGTCCTTTCTGAGTCGGTTTATCGCCGCCCCAAAAGACCTTAGATGATACTAAATAGCTATCTCTAGACCAATTCATTTTCTTAAGGGCGTCACCCATTATTTCTTCAGACTCACCATCAGCATAAATCTCAGCATTATCGAAGAAATTGATTCCTTGGTCATAGGCATATGACATCATTTCAATAGCAGATTTAACATTAACTTGATTCTTAAAAGTTACCCAAGAGCCTAATGAGAAGCTACTAAGGAATAGACCTGAGTTACCAAGTCTTCTGTACGTCATTTCAGTCATAATTACTCACTTGTAGCTTTAGATTCTACTGCTAAATTACTTATTTGAGAAGTAGAGTGTTATCCCAGCGGTTAACAAAGGTAGGACGGCAAGAAAAAACCAAAATGCTATATCAAACATTCTTTCTTCAAAGCTTAATTTCTTCTTCTTTTTCATATAATCCTTTTAATGACAGTGTGCAGCGTTTGAGAAGTAAAAGTTCCAAAGTCGGTAGCTAACTGTAGACATCCCTAAACAAATCAATAGGGCCCCGCTGGCCTTAGGTGCGAAACTTTGTATTGGACCAAGTACCTTCATCATTAATGTTGGAGCAAAGACCATCGCAGGTAAAGTTCCAAGCCAAAATCCTATAACTCCTAAGAAGCCTACAAGTGGAGATTGAAAAGTCATTAATGTGATTAAAACTCCGTACAAAAAACCACACGGAAGCATAAGTGAGAGGGCTCCAATTGAAAAACCCTTAAGACTTTTTGAAAAGTCGTTTGAATTAAACTTCTTGAATAATCTCTCATAAAGTCCCGTAACAATCCTTGGTAACTTAACTTCAAATTTCTTACCTCTAATACTTTGAGCACCCCAAAAAACAAAGAGAAGCCCTAGAAATAGACCACCTAAGAGTGGAATATATTGAGTGACTCCAGATTTTTGAATTAGCGTAGAAGTTAACATTGCTACTACGGCCATAAGTAAGTAGGCACTTAGTCTTCCAAGCTGATAAGAGATATTACTCTTTGGAGACTTTCCTACTGATAGAACTAGGCCTCCGCACATTCCAATGCAGTGAATACTGCCTGTTAGCCCAATCATAAAGGCGAACATTGGTGCAAAAACTGGTAGGGCCGATTGTATTTCAGTTAATTGGTCCAACAAGTTGAACCTCCATTGTTTTTATAATTTTATTATTTTCTGGGTTTATAAAGTTCAAGTTAACTTTCTTAGAACCTTTTTCTAGTATTGATGGTGGAAACCTAAAAAACACATTTGTGTGATTCATTGTCTCTTTCAATACTACAGGATTTCTAGGAACAATTAAGCTAATATCTTTATTGTTTTGTTCTATTTTTATTTTTTGTAAATCTTCTCCCTCGTAAGAGAGATTGATCTTAAAATGATTTGCTATAACTTTATCTTCACCAGAGCTTAATACAGTGAAAGGTGTTTTACTTCCTCTTAGTATTACAATATCCAAATCTTTAGTTCCCTGGAACTGAATAAAGAAGCCTAAGAATAAAAGAATAACTGTAGACAAATAAAAAGCATTTCTAATAGAGAATCTTTTTGTTGGTAGACCTTTAAGTCCTTGTTCAGTTTCAAATCTGATTAGACCTTCCGGCTTTCCTACCTTGAGCATAATTTCATCACAAGCATCTATGCAATTTGTACATGCAATACATTCAAGTTGCGATCCTCTTCTTATATCAATTCCAGTAGGGCAGGCCTTTACGCAAGCGTAGCAATCAACACAGTCAGCATGTTCATCTTTACTCTGTCCTTTTTGTCTTCTTGGCTCTCCTCGATTGTAGTCATAAGCTATGACGAGAGAGTTTTCATCCATCATCACAGATTGAAATCTTCCATACGGGCAAGCAATTAAGCAAAATTGCTCTTTAAACCAAGCAAAATCAAATAAGATAATTGCTACAGCACTCCAAGTTGCACCGAAGAGTGCAATATTATCAAAAGGTGAGTGTAGAGTGATCCCAACTAGAGATCTAACACCTACAAAGTATCCAATAAATGAATGTGCAATATGCATTGAGGCGATGATGAATAGTGACCACTTTAATGTTTTCTTCAAAAACTTTTGAAGGTCTAGTGGTGATTCATCAAGCTTTTTTCTCTTTCTAGCATTCCCTTCGACAAGTACTTCTATCTTATTAAAGATTGCGTCTATAAAGACAGTTTG
>NZ_JBFGYP010000060.1:0-18341 GCF_041587335.1 Halobacteriovorax sp. | reverse complement strand
TTTAATATTTTATCACCAGTGATCTCTCTATTTTTAGCGACAATGAACTGGACTATAGTGAAGAAAATTGAAGAGAAGAACGATTAGAAAAAGATAATCTTAATACCTAGGGCGATAAGAACAAGCCCTAGGATTCTCTCAGAGATCTTTCTAGATCTAGAATAAATCTCTCTAATATATTTATGAGAAATCCCAACCGCGACAAAGATAAAGTATAAGACTGTTAATAGAGTGACCTCAGTAGCTAGGACAAACTTTGTCAGAGAGCTTGTTTGCCCACCAATAAATTGCGTGAATATACTTATAAAGTAAATTCCGGCCTTAGGGTTTAGAATATTTGTGAGGGCCCCCATTTTAAGAGCTTTTGATAGAGTAATTTCTTTTTTTTCGTGAATATTAGATAAATTTAGATCATTGTAGTCTTGATTAAATGTAGACCAAATAGTCATGATCCCAATATAGCCTAGGTAGGCTCCACCAAAGTATTGAATTGCTCTATAGAGGTCTTGATTATGCTTTAGAATAATCCCTAATCCCGCCAAGCTATAGGCCACATGAAAGAGAATACCAATCCCTAGACCTAGTGCTGTATAGATTCCAATTCTTCTAGAGTAGCTTAGAGAATTTCTAGTGATGATAAAAAAGTCTGGTCCAGGAGAGAGAAGTGCTAGAAGATGAATTCCTCCAACACTAAGTAATACTTCTAAATTAATTAGTATACTCCTGGGACAAATGATCTCTCAATTTTTTCACCATTAGACTTTTGTCCATAGTCATCGAGATAATTCTCATCTAAGAACTTTATTCTTTGAAAATTATTTTCCATAGTTTCCCACATGGAGATATTTGTGTCTTGTCCATTTTTTAGAATTATTTTTGAGAGCTTACTCATGGAATAACCTCCTCTAACAATCCCCTCAGTAAAGCTTACTGAGTAGTTTCTAAAAGTTTCTACTTTTTCACCTTTAAATCTTATATTTTCTATAGCATATCCATTCTTAGTTTCTCTCTTAATATCAAAAGTAATTCCTGAAACGTAGAGAGGAAGACCTGCTTTCATAACGATTTTAAAAAGTGTTTTAATCACTCCACCACTGACATCTGCCGTATAAATATTGTAGCCAAACTTTCTATCAAATTCGAATGATCTAGGATTTCCATTGTAAAGATCTCTTCTAGTCACATCTCCATTTGTTGGATAATTGAGTCCAGATAGGGGTTCTACATGGATTGAGAAGTCTGTATTAACTTCTTCTCTCATTGAATCATTTATAAAATGACCCCATATATGCTTATTACCACCCTCTAAAGGAGAATTTAATCTACTCTCACCTACAACTTCATTGAGCCAATCTTGTCCGTAATCATCGTAGAGATCTTCGTTGGCCTCTTCAATTTTTGCGAGAATTGCTGGATCTTCTTCACCAACAACTGGCAGTAGCTCATAAGCGTCAACGCTTACCTTCCCAGTTTCGTTATCATAATTTAGATTTAACTTTCCAAGAAATCTTCCATGGTATCCAGTCTGAACAATTGGAACTCTCTTATCTAATTTATTTTCTACGTATAAAACTTCTTCAAGAGTATGGTGAGAGTGTCCTCCAACAATGGCATCCACTTCAGGGCATCTCTTAGCCAGCTTCTTATCTTTACTTAGTCCCATATGAGTTAGAGCAATAATAATATCATTACCTCTCTCTCTTAATTCTTTTGCATATTTCTTACAAGTATCATATTCATTCTTAATTCCACCTTCATTGATACGCCACTTATAAAGAATATCATTTGTGGTTAGTCCCAGTACGCCAATCTTTACTCCGTCATACTCAAATTCAGTATAGGGTTTTAATTGCTCTTGAATATTTTGAAATCTATCGGCGGTAAAAAGATTTGCTCCTAGAAATGCAAAGCTTGGTTTTACATCCCCTAGTATTGCGTCTAGATCATCAGTTCCCATAAGGTAATCATGATTTCCTATAGTCACCACATCAAAGCCAATCATTTCATGTAACTCAAATACTTTTCTACCTTTGTCTGCAAGGTAATAGATATTTCCTTCAAGAAAATCTCCCGCATCCATCGTCAGGTTAAACATTCCTCTATCATTAGCTTTTCTTTTTTCAAAATCTATCAAGGTCTTTAATCTAGCGTATCCTCCCTGTCCCTCTAAGTGGTCAGTGTGGTCTAAATGAGAATGAAGATCATTAGTATGAAGGATTTGAATCTTAGTCGCAGCAGCAGAAAAAGATAGCGCGGTAGCCAGAAGAACTAATAAAAGTTTAGTGGTCATATTTAGCCTCTTAGATAAATGTTTTATATCTTCCAATCGGCATTGCTCTAAGATACTGGAGCTTTAGACTTTCAATAACTTAGAAACGGATCAATTTTCCTATAAACGACAGAGTAAAACTCTCGGATATCCTTCAATCTCCCACTCTGGGAGATCTATGAAATAAATATAGACTATCAAACAGCACCATCCCACCCATCATAGGATAAAGAGAGCGATTAAAATATAAAAACACCAACTTGCGTATCCCACCATAGGATGCGTCCCACCGTGACAGGAAGCCTTTGGCCCACCGAGTAATTCTATTGAATAATGCTCCCTGCTCTTCTAAATATAGCTTCAGAAAGAAAATAAAAATGATCTGGAGAGAGAACATGCAATCAAACAGCTTACACATTAAACAATTCAAACACGACATAGCTTCACCACTATCTGTTCTAAAAACTATGATTGAAATGAATGAATCATGGAATGATTGCGATAAGAAAGTGCTATCAATGGCACTAAAGAGAATGGAGAAAATGGTAGCAACTCTTGAATCAAAAGAAGAACAAGTGAATAGCTCTCCATACCACCTAATAGAGCAAGTTTTAGAAGAGAAGAAAGTTGAGTTTAAAGATAAGTCTATCTCTTATAAGTTTTCATTTTCTACAAGCGCTATGAACTCAATCTGTCATATTCAGCCCTCAGAGTTTAAGAGAGTTATCTCAAATATCATAAATAACTCAGTAGGAGCAATCTCAGAAAATGGTTTTATAAGAATTAAAGGTCATCTTAAAAATAACAAACTCATTGTATCAATCATTGATAATGGTCATGGCATAGCAGCTAGCGATGTCTCTAGAGTATTAGATCTTGGTTTTAGCTCTAAGAACTCTACTGGTCTTGGTCTCTATCACGCTAAAAAAGTTATTAGTAAGTGGAGAGGCAACTTAAAGATAAACTCAGTTTTTAACCTTGGAACGAAAGTGTCCTTGGTTATTCCTATAAATCCCTCAATCAAAGCCTTATGCGCTTAATCAACTAGCCCACCACTAAAGGCCCAAGATGAAAATTCTCTTTCTTTTCTCTTGGGCCGCATCTTATATTTTTTTCAATTAATACCTATTAAAAACTACCTATTGCCGATACAATGAATACTTAATTTACTTTAACGTCACAGGTATTCGTAAAATGAAAATCATTGAACATTTAGATAGGGCCCACAATAAAGAATTACTTTGTAGCTACGAGATTGTACCTCCTCCAAGAGGTCGCTCAGTTCAGGATATAATAGATATAGTTGAAGCGCTGCAACCATATAACCCACCATGGATTGATGTCACAAGTCATGCGGCGGGAGCATTTTACAATGAAAAGTCTGATGGCTCTATTGAAAGAAAGGTCTTTAAAAAGAGACCAGGAACAATTGGAATCTGTGGAATTATTCAAAATAGATTTAATATTGATACTTGTGTTCACCTTCTCTCTCTAGGATTTACTAAAGAAGAGACTGAAGATGCTCTTATAGAGCTTAACTTCCTAGGTATTCACAATGTTCTTGCTCTTAGAGGTGATGCTCCAAATTATAATAAGAAAATAGACACTGGTCGCCACACAAATAAATATGCCATTGATCTCGTTAAACAAATCAATGGAATAAAAAAAGGTGAATATGTTTCTGATATCTCAGGAGCTAGACCACTAGACTTCTGTACAGGAGTTGCGGGATATCCTGAAAAACACTTTGAGGCCCCAAACATGAACTTTGACATCAAAATGCTTAAGGCAAAAGTTGATGCTGGAGCAGAATATATTACAACTCAAATGTTTTTTGATAATGAAAAGTATTTTAGTTTTGTAAAAGAGTGTAGAGACGCTGGAATTACGGTTCCAATTATTCCAGGAATTAAGATCATTAAAAATGTTAATCAACTCTCTTCAATCCCTAAACATTTCTACGTTGATTTTCCAAATGAGTTTGTAGACGAGATTATGGACAATCAAGAACATGTTAAAGATATCGGTCTAGAGTGGGCAAAGAAGCAATGCCAGGGACTCGCTGAGTTTGGTGCTCCGTGTTTACATTTCTATATTATGAACGATACAAAATCAGTAATAGAAGTCGTTAAGAGTTTTAGGTAGGAGAAGAAGTGTCTAATATAAAACCTTTTAAGCAGTCTGGTAATGACTTAACTGAACTTTTAGAAAAGAGAATCGTTTTCATGGATGGTGCCATGGGAACAATGATTCAACAGTATAAGCTCACTGAAGAAGATTTTAGAGATGAGCGTTTTAAAGATCACCCTTCATCACTAAAAGGTAATAACGACCTACTCTCCCTTACGAGACCAGATGTTATTGAAGAAGTTCACTACAAGTACCTTAAGGCCGGATCAGATATTATTGAAACCAATACTTTCAGTGCGACAAGAATTGGACAAGCAGACTATCACCTAGAAGACTACGCATATGAAATAAATGTTGAATCAGCTAGGATTGCCAAAAAGGCCTGCGAAAAGATGATGAAGGAAGATCCTTCAAGAAAGTGTTTTGTCGCTGGAGCACTAGGGCCTACAAATAAAACCGCCTCAATGTCACCAGATGTAAATAACCCTGCCTATAGAGCGGTTACTTTTGATGAACTAGTAGAAAATTACTACCAACAAGCAAAAGGTCTTCTTGAGGGTGGAGCTGATATTCTACTTCCAGAGACGACTTTTGATACTTTAAATATTAAATGTGCAATATTTGCGATTAATAAATTATTCGATGAGCTCGACTACAGAGTTCCCGTTATGCTTTCTGTGACAATTACTGATGCTTCAGGAAGAACTCTATCTGGACAGACAATCGAGGCCTTTTGGAACTCTGTTCGTCACGCCAACCCTATTAGTGTGGGAATAAATTGTGCTCTTGGAGCAAAAGAGATGAGACCTTATATGGACAGGCTCTCTCAAATTGCCGATTGCTATACAAGTTGTTATCCAAATGCAGGACTTCCTAATCCACTAAGTGATACTGGCTATGATGAGCTCCCTGTAGATACTGCAACATTTCTTGAAGATTATGCCGATTCTGGATTCTTAAATCTCGTTGGCGGATGTTGTGGAACAACGCCAGGTCATATTCAAGCGATTAGAAGCCAGTTAGAATATAAAGCTCCAAGAGTAAAGCCAACTCTAAAAAAAGTAATGAACCTCTCTGGGTTAGAGCCTTTATATATAGATAGAGAAGATGAGACTCGTCCATTCTACATGGTTGGAGAGAGAACAAATGTTACGGGCTCTCCTCGTTTTGCTAAATTGATAAAAAATGGTGATTTTGATACTGCCCTAGAAGTTGCTAGACAGCAGGTTGAAAATGGCGCCAACATTATAGATATAAACTTTGATGAAGGGCTCTTAGACTCTAAGGCCTGCATGATTAAGTTTATGAACCTAGTTGCCTCTGAGCCAGAGATTTGTAAAATTCCAATAATGATTGATAGCTCTAAGTGGGAAGTCATCGAAGAGGGATTAAAGTGCATGCAAGGTAAAGGGATAGTGAATTCGATCTCTTTAAAAGAAGGTGAAGAAAAGTTCATAGAGCACGCTAGACTTATCAAATCCTACGGAGCCGCTACAGTAGTGATGGCATTCGATGAAAAGGGACAGGCCGCAGATAAGGCCGACAAGGTAAGAATTTGTCAAAGGGCCTATAAAATTCTGACAGAAGTCGTAGACTTTGATCCTAGAGATATTATTTTTGATCCTAATATTCTGACTGTTGCCACAGGAATTGATGAGCACAATAATTACGCTGTAGACTTCATTGAGGCCGTGCGAGAGATAAAAGCGACTTGTCCAGGAGTACTGACAAGTGGCGGAGTTTCAAATGTATCTTTTTCTTTTAGAGGAAATAACCTTGTAAGAGAAGCTATTCACTCATCATTTCTCTACCATGCAATTAAAGCAGGTCTCGATATGGGAATTGTTAACGCTGGAATGCTTGGAGTTTATCAAGATATTGAGCCTACTCTATTAGAGCTTGTGGAAGATGTTCTCTTAAATAGATCACCGGAAGCAACTGAGAGATTAGTTGATCATGCTGAGAAAATAAAAGGTACTGGAAAAAAGAAAGATGTAAAAGACGATAAGTGGAGACATGGAACTCTTCAAGAGAGAATGACCCACGCCCTAGTAAAGGGAATCGCAACTCATATTGAAGAAGATACAGAAGAAGCAAGATCAGAACTTGGTGCTCCTCTAAACGTCATTGAAGGTCCATTAATGGAAGCAATGAAGGTTGTTGGAGAACTCTTTGGTTCAGGAAAGATGTTTCTTCCTCAAGTCGTAAAGTCGGCCCGAGTGATGAAGGCGGCAGTTGCTTACCTTGAGCCATTTATGGAAGAGGAAAGAAGAAATAATAAGAACGCTAGAAAGCAAGGAGTCTTTGTCATTGCTACAGTGAAGGGTGATGTGCACGATATTGGAAAAAATATTGTCTCTGTTGTTCTTGCCTGTAATGGTTATGAAGTTGTTGACCTTGGTGTAATGGTTAGCTGTGAAGATATTATAAAGAAAGCAAAAGAGCACGATGCCAGCATCATAGGAATGAGTGGACTTATTACTCCTTCTCTTGATGAGATGATTCATAACGTAAAAGAATTTGAAAGACTTGGTTTCACTTGCCCAGTGATGATTGGTGGAGCAACAACAAGTAAGGCCCACAACGCTATAAAAATAGCCCCACACTACTCTGGTCCAGTGGCTCAAGTTGGAGATGCTTCACTCGTTGTAGAGATATGCTCTAAGCTTTTAAACCCAGAGACTGTTGAACAATACACTAAAGACTTAAAAGAGCATCAGGCTAAATTAAAAGATAGATTTGAACTTGGAAAAGCAGATAAAACAAAGCTAGTAGATATTAATCAATCTAGAGAGTGGAAGTTTGTATGTGATTGGGAAAAGCAAGAGATTGCAACTCCATCTTTTACAGGAATCAAGAAGTACGAAGATATTTCAATAGAAGAGCTAGTTCCCTACATTGACTGGTCACCTCTTTTTTGGACATGGCAACTTAAAGGTACTTATCCAAAAATTTTAAATAATGAAAAATATGGAGAACAAGCAACTGCTCTATTTAAAGATGCTAAAGATATTTTAAATAAAGTTATTGCTGAAAAAAAGTTTTCTCCAAAAGCAATTATCTCAATCCATAAAGCAAATGCTGTTGGAGATGATGTCGAAGTCTATGATGAAAATGGAAAGGTTTTAGAAACATTTCACTACTTAAGACAACAAAAAGAAAAGTCTGAACATAACCCACACCTATGTCTTTCAGACTTTATTGCACCTAAAGAATCTAATAGAGTTGATTACCTAGGAAACTTTGTAGTGACAATGGGTTATGAAGTTGAAGAGTTTGCTAAAATCTACCAAGACCGAGGTGATGATTATAACTCAATTATGGTTAAGGCCATTGGTGATAGATTAGCTGAGGCCATGGCCGAATATATGCACAAAGTAATTCGTGATGAGTTTGGATTTGGAAAAGAAGAGAATTTTACTAATGAAGACCTCATAAAAGAGAAGTATAGAAGTATTAGACCAGCTCCTGGATATCCTTCTTGTCCTGATCATACTGAAAAGCCAATCATGTGGAGCTTACTAGATGCTGAGAAAGAAATTGGAGTCAGTCTAACAGAGAACTGTGCCATGAATCCTCCATCATCTGTTTCAGGACAATACTTCTGCCACCCTGGTTCTAAATATTTTACTCTTGGACCAATTGCTAAGGATCAAGTTCTAGAATACTCACAAAGAAAGGATATGGAAGTTTCAAAAGTTGAAAGATGGCTGGCTCCAAACTTAGGTTATACTCCAGAGGATTAGTGAAAAAAGTGTTAGAAGTAGTTATAAGTTCAAAGGATTCCAATAAAGATCTATGGTCAAAGAGCATAGAGAGTGCGAGAAATACTATCCACACAAGAGATATGAGTGATGATGAGCTCATAAAAATTGCAATGGGTAGTGCTGATCCTATTTCTTTTAATACAGTCATCAAGCTTATCTACCGATTCACTAGAACTAATCCTAATGGGCATCAAGGAGTTGAGTGCTTTTTTAATTCTGTTGATGAGTCTCCCTACTCTCTTTCTCAGTGGATAGAGGCGATTGAATTCTTTTCTCATTGGCTCGATGAAAATAAAAGAACAACTCCCTGGCCGACACTTCTTGGATACTTGAGCTGCTGCACAGAATCTCCAGAAAATAAAAACATCAAACATAACTTAAAGCATCTTTTAAAAGATATGCTAGAAACTTATGGCTATGAAGGCTAAGCTCCTCCCAATAACAGGAATAGGTAGTCTTCCCTTTGAAGATATTGAAGAGGCGATTAGATTCTCTCTTAAGTTTGATATCCCCTTCTTGCCTGAGTTAACAAAGCTTGAAGATTCAACTAAAATCTCATCCATTAATAACTTCTTATGTTTTTCAAGTTTTATAGAAAGAGTAAAAGAAATACCTCTTTATAAGACTCAATCCTTTCTAGATATAAACTCTTCGATTAATCATAATCAAGTTCACTTCATTGACGATCCTGCTAAAGCCTTTAATAAAACTAATATAAAGTATGGACTTCACTGCTGTAACAATATAACGATTCAAGAAATAGATGGTCTCAATATCTCTCATCTCTCTTTTGATGCACAGTTAATCTCAAATCCTGAAACCTTTTTACCAGCATTGATAGAAAGAGGAATTACCCCTGTCGTTGGGGTAATCAACACTAGTGATGAAAAACATGGAATCTGCAGTAATTATGACCGCTGGAGACCACTACTTAGAAAGTATGTCATGAACTGTTGGATTTCTCCGGCCTGCGGACTCTCTAACTTTTCAATACAAGAGGTAGAAAATATCCTCGAACAACTAAGAGAAGTCCAAAGAGAGATTATCATCTCACACAGCTAAGAGACCTTATTATTTAGAATATCTCCGTATCCAGAATATCCCCAATAAACAACCTTCATATCCTTCACATCTTTATTAACTCCCGAGTTTTTCTGGAGATCAACAATTAACTTCTCTACTCGGGCGAGCTCAATCTTTAACAGCTTTTCTTCAAACTCACTCAAGTAAATCTTTCTAAGATTAACAACAGCTCCCTTATTCATGAGATCAACACTGGAGCTTAACATCTCTTTAATCTCCATTTTAACATTTTCAACCTTACTAATTTCTTGAATCCACTTTGGATTAGTCTCTCTATCTAGAACGTAGCTTCCCTCTTTATATTTAATAATATTTAAGAGTAAGAACTCTGGAATTATATTGTTAATCATAGACTTTGAAAGTCCGGTAGATTTAACTATCTTTTCAATAGTATCCGCCTTATTTGAAATTGCCTCTAATACGATTCTCTGTGAAAGTAATAAGTCCATACATCTTCTCCCTATGCCGCTGTTGAAAATTCTTTAACTGTCTTTTGCAGTTTCTTTTGCCTAATTTTTCTACTCATCTCTCTAGAGAGCTCATAAACCTCAGTTGGATTTAATAACTGCTCACACTCCCATCCAAGTCCTTCTAACCCATCTCCAGACTTCGCAAGAGATCTAATTCTCCCCTTAAGAATAAAGTACTCAGACAAGCGCATATCTGCTCCATTGATAAGTCTAAAAAACCTTGTTTTTTGAATTTTTGAATCCATTGCAAGGTTAACAATTGTAGGCCTCTTAAAAAGAGACATATACTCATGAAGTGTATGTCTTTGTATTTCCTCATAATCTTTCATCTTCTCTCCCCGTTGAAGTCTTCCCCCCTCTAAAGCAAGCTTTGGGCCAACTTTTGTATTTGCTAAAGTGCTGATTTTTCAATAACCTTTAAACTAATGTTCTAATTTAGAAACACTAGGTTCCAAATGTTAAAAGTAGCGAGCACAAATATTCGATTTGATAATCCTGCAGATAAACCAAATGATTGGGCGGGAAGAAAAGAACTTCTAACAGGACTTCTCAATAAGTTCTCTCCCGATATTATTGGAACTCAAGAAGGAAGAGAGCCGCAACTCAAAGACCTAGAGAGCTTACTCTCAGCACATAAATTAATTGACCTAAATAGAGAGTGGATTGATGAGAGAATGTACCCTTGTATATTTGTTAATCCAAAAACTATAGATGTCATTGATAGTGGTGATATCTGGCTAAGTGAGACTCCCTTCGCTGCGGGATCTAAATCATTTGAATCTGCCTTTCCAAGACTTTGTACTTGGATTCAAGCCAGAGTGATTGAAACTGGAAAAGACTTCTTCTATGTAAATACACACTTAGATCATGTTCTTGGAACAACGAGAAAAGAACAAATACAAGTTCTTATAAATGAAATCACAAAGAAGAATTCACTAAATCTACCAGTCGTTCTAACTGGAGACTTCAATGAATCCCCATCAGAGAGTGTACGTGAAGTCATAGAAAAAGACTGGCAAGAACTCTACGATCCTTGGCAACACTTAGGTCGAGCAGAGGAAACTAGTTTTCATAAATTTGATGGTAAAAATATCGATGGAAGTCGAATAGATTGGATACTTGTCGATAAGAGCTTTAGCGTAAAAACGATTCAAATAGTAAAAGACCATGAGGGAGAGATTTATCCCTCAGATCATTACCCAGTTTTTGCGAGCTTTACTTACTAACTCCAACTTCATCACCAAGTTGAATATAAGTTTCCATACCTTTAGAAGTATAATTAATAATATCTTCACTTGGTGCCCACTTCCCCTTTTCTCCAATTACGATGACTGTTGAGCCTCCAAAGAGAAAGTACCCCTTCTCTTCGCCTCGCTTAAAAGTTGTAAGGTCTGTACTCTGTACAATCTTTCCAACACAAATTGCACCAACTTCAACATAGGCAAGCTTACCAAAGTTCTCAGTCTCCATAATTGTGACTTCTCTAACATTAGTTGAGAATATATCTTGCTTCTCTCTAAGTGCGATTGGATTCACTGAATGATATAGACCACCAACTTTGTAATGGTCTAACACCTTACCTGAATCTGGGAAGTGATACCTATGATAATCCACAGGACAAAGCCTCGCTAAAAGCAGAGGTCCATCATTAAAAGTATCTTCCCACTTAGAATTAGCTAATAGCTCTTTAGCATTTAAAAACTTTCCCTTAACAGGAATTAACTTATCATCAGATATACTCTCATAACCGTAATATCTCGCCTCACTAAAAGCGGGCATTCTATTTTTATCAGAGATTATTTTTCTGGCACCCTTTTTAAAGGCCCTAATAAAGAAAGCATTAAAGCTTGAATAAGGATCGAGCTCATTTCTTCCCTCTTCAGCAACAAATTCTGACATATTGATATCAAAGTTCTTTATAAAGCCTGGAACTTTAAATCTACTGATTGCTAAGCTCTGCAATTCTCCATAAATGACACTAATTGGAGCTTTAACCAGCAGACCTGATAAAAATCGACCTAGAGCTGATTGATAGAGCCATTTAACGCCCCCATCTCCGTAGACTTTCTCTACCTCTACGTTCTGAGTTCCTCTATTAAAGTATTGAATTTCCAAGACTTTTCTCCAAGTTGACAATTTTTTTACGCAAAGCTTTCTTGCTGTTAGAATTGAAATTCATTATATCTATATAAAGGAAGTCGAGCAACTAAAGTAAAAGACATGGAGTATAATTTTGAAAAGTATTAAAGCTGTTATTTTAATTTTATTTTTATCACTTTCTCACACACTAAATGCATCAGAAACAAGCCTTCTCCTAGAAGATGAGAAGAACACAGTCTCAGTTTTTGAAAATACAGTAAAAAGTGTTGTCAACGTAACTAATATCAAAAAGGCCAGAAGAAGCTACTTTGATTACGATGCTACAGATATACCAGTTGGAGCTGGGACAGGTTTTGTATGGGACAACTCAGGTCATATCATTACCAACTTCCATGTCATTGAGGGTGGAGATAGTTTTCTCATTACTTTTCATGGAGATAAGAAGCAATATAAGGCCGAACTAGTTGGAAAAGTCAGCAATAAAGATGTCGCAGTTCTAAAGCTCATCGAAAGACCTAAAAATCTCTATCCTATAAAAGTTGGAGAATCAAAAATCTTAAAAGTAGGTCAAAAAACGATGGCGATTGGTAACCCATTTGGATTAGATCACACAATCACCAGCGGTATTATCTCTGCCCTTGAAAGAAAGATCATGGGAATTGGAAATGTAAAAATTTATGGAATGATTCAAACAGATGCTTCTATTAATCC
The DNA here is from genome assembly GCF_041587335.1 of Halobacteriovorax sp. Classification (GTDB taxonomy): domain Bacteria; phylum Bdellovibrionota; class Bacteriovoracia; order Bacteriovoracales; family Bacteriovoracaceae; genus Halobacteriovorax. The sequence goes on along the minus strand of NZ_JBFGYP010000060.1, from coordinate 5,811 downwards.
GGGTAATTCTGGTGGACCTCTTCTAAACTCAAAAGGTGAACTAATAGGTATGAATACTGTTATCTATAGTAAGTCTGGATCTAGTGCAGGTATTGGTTTTGCTGTGCCTGTGGCAATTATAAAAAGAGTTGTGCCAGATTTAATAAAGAATGGAAAAGTGACTCGTCCAGGAATTGGCATTGGTCCAGCAAGTGAGTATCAAAAAGCTAGACTTGGAATCAAAAAAGGAATTGTTGTTCTCTATGTTGACCCTAATGGAGGGGCAGGAAAAGCTGGCGTACAAGGATTTACAAGAGACCAATTTGGAAGACACTACTCCGGAGATATCATTCTCTCAATTGATAAGAAAAATGTTGATACTATTGATGATATCTACCATGTTCTTGAGAAATATAATGTTGGTGACATAGTGAAGGCCGATGTACTTAGAGATGGAAAAATCATTACAAAAGAAATTAAGCTGATTCCAATTAACGATGACTAATAAGTTGCTGGATCAAACATTGGCATAGTATTCCACAGTCCCGTGGATTGATAATAGCCTGGGGTATAAGAAAAGTAAGGACTATAGCCATAATTTCCATACATTAATGGATTATAAAAAGTTGGTTGTTGAGTTTGATATCTAGAGCTCATAAGTCCAGGAATCGCACTAGTTAAAGACTCGGTCATCTCTTTTGAGAAAAAAGAGCTACTTCCAGAGGATGATATTTGTCTATCATCCTCTTCTTCATCTTCCTCATAGTAATCATCATTAAATAGCATACAGCGAACTGTTCTAATTGGAGTTCCGTTACTTGTTAATTTCACAGTAACTTCTTCTCTTAGTTTATCTTTAGAAAGAGAGCAAAAGATCTGTATAGAATCTTTTGCTTTTTGAACACTAGAGCATCTTCCACGTCTAGCATCAACTTTGATATCCATTAAGTTTTTTAAATAATCCACTTGTCCAATAGACTTAAAGTCAGATTCATTTTCAAATTTCATTAATTTAAAGTGGCACTGTCTATTCTTTTTAATGATATCAAAGAAGTAATTATCTCCCGCTACATACTTCTTCACTTGAACTTTTTTAGAATCAGCTACTTTAGAGTTATGGAGTAGTTCTAATTCAACCCCATAAGCTTCATCCTCTCTTTTAGAAGTTAAGCTTGTGTCTTCTACAGAATATTTAACTTCAGAACTAGAGTTGTTCTTAACTTTTATAGAGAGCCCTAGATCCTTATATGTCGATGGAGATATAACTCCTCCATCACCAAGAATCGTAACCTTATCCACTTGACTTAGAGAGTTCATATCTCCAGACTCAAGCTTTAAAGTGAACTTTTCAAAAGTTCCAATATCTATACTTCTCTCAACTGTTTCTGGGCCAGAGTAAATGGCACTTAAAGAGTAAGGAGTTATAATCTTCTTACACTTTAGTATTTTTCGCTCAGTTGATATATAGCTACAATTTTCATTTTCAGAAAAGCTCACCTTCTTAAGTTCATCACCATTTTCACGTCCTAGAACATAAACATGAGCTGATATAATCTTATATTGAGCACTATTATCTGTTTTAACTTTTAACTCAAATCCATTATCTGGAAAAATATCAGCAAAGAGTGTCTTACTATTTTTTTGCTCTGGAACAACCTGTAAGACATATGAATTCACTCCATCAGTTCGACATTCTATTGTGCTATCTTGCACGGAACATTTATCAGAAAGAACTTCAAAAGAGCTCCCCGGCAGTACTTCTACAGGCCTATTTAACGAAGACTTTAAAACTTGAAACTTATTCTTACTATCTTCAACTTCAGTTAGCTTATAAGTCATTCCTTGATTAATTTTTAGAGATAGCTCATCTGTTAAATCACCGACTTTAAGCTTTACAGTCATGCTCTCTCCGCCGACAATAGTACACGAAAACTTCTTTTTTAAAGAACTCCCCATATCACAAACGCCACCAGAGACACTTAAGTCTACTTCTTTTCCCCTAACTAACTCATCGTCTATTAGAACTTCAATATTCTTCTTGAGAGAATAAGTATTTGGCTCGAGTTCAACTAACTCCAACTGAGCTACATTCTCAAAGATCCCATCAAGAAAAGTCTTTAACTCTCCAATTCGTCCATCATTGAAATTAACCTCATCAATAGAGCAAGTAGCACTTACTCCATCTAAAAATAATTCTTTATCAATACATGGAAGGTCTTCTTCTTTTGGATAGAAAGATAAGTGATCATTTTCAACCTGAAAGTCTGATCCATATCTGGCCTTAGACTTTACAAACTCTCTAACAGAATTCTCAAAAGACTGTAGAGACTCTTCACTGGCAAGACCTTTAAGGCCCAGATTTAATACCATCTTATATCCCTCAGGAGTTGATTTCCCAAGAAAGCCAATTGTCTTAAAGAGCTCTAAATTAGAATTTTCTTTAAACTTATTCTCTAAAAAGGAGTGAAAGTCAGCATTGTATTTTCTTAATACTCTTTCCTCACAAGAATTTGCACTTGCACCAAAGGATAAAATAAATAGTAAAATCGAAAATAAATAAACTCTCACTCTAGGCTTATCGGGAGGAACGAGAATAAAATGAAGGGCTATTTAGCAAAAAAAAAGGGCCCCAAAAAGGCCCTTAAGATATTGAATTAATTAATTTTCTGATAACTTCGGGTCCATTGCATCCCTAACACCATCTCCAACTAGAACTAGAAGGAAGAGTGTAATCGCTAGTGCTAGACCAGGATAAACAGCTAACCACCAAGCGATTGTAAAGTTCTTCTGCGCCTGAGCTAAAAGCTCTCCCCAAGAAGGAGTTGGAACAGGAAGACCAAAACCAAGATAATCAAGAGAAGCTAGTCCCATGATGTGACCTGAAATCGCAAACGGAGTAAAAGTAATTATTGGCGACAGCGAGTTTGGTAAAATATGCTTAAAGATAATTCTTCCATCTTTAGAGCCCATTCCCCTTGCTGCTTCAACAAATTCTTTCTTTCTATTCTTAAGAAACTCTCCTCTTACATAGTAACTAATTGGAATCCATGAAAATAAACATGAGATGATAATTAGCATTCCAAGAGAAGGACTAAAGATATCAATTAGAATAATAAGTAAGAAAAATTGTGGAACAGTACTAAGTACCTCAATTGCTCTTTGAGTAAGTATATCAACCTTACCACCAAAGAAACCACTAACTCCACCAACAACAACACCCATCAAGAACGTTATAAACCAAACAGCGACTGCGTAAACAATACTGTACTTAAATCCATAAAGAACTCTAGTGAATACATCACGCCCTCTATCATCTGTCCCCATTAGGTTATCAGCAGTAGGAGGAGCAGGATAATAATCTACTTCAGAGTTACTTTCATTTGGGTTCCACTTAATAATTGGCCATAGAACTGAATCATCTTCTGATAACTTTAATGTTCTATAATTCATTATAAGTGTTGTCTTAATTCCAAACTCAGTTGGGTGGTATTGCTTAAGAACAGGAAAATAAGTTGTTCCCTTATAGTTTAAATATAGAGGTCTACTATTCGCAATTAATGGAGCTGCAAACGTTAACAATAAACAAATAGTAAATACTATAGCTGCAAATACAGCAGGCTTATTTCTCTTAAAGCGCTTCCATCTTTTTAGAGTAAGTTCATTTTTTATACGACTTTCTATCATGAGAAATCTATCCTTGGATCAACTAGAACATAACAAAGGTCACTTATTAAGTTACCAACTAACATTATAAGAGACTGAATAAATACAAGTCCCATAATCACATTATAATCTCTCTCAAGAAGAGATTGGTAACCAAGTAGACCCATACCATCAAGTTGGAAAATTGTTTCAATTAGAAGTGAACCAGCAAAGAATACTGCTAGAAAAGATCCAATCCCTGTAACAATAGGAATTAGTGCATTTCTTAATGCATGCTTTAGGTAAACGACTTTTTCACTTAAACCTTTTGCTCTTGCTGTTCTTACGTAATCTTTTTTAATTTCTTCAATTAAAGAGTTCTTCATTAGAAGAGTTAGAACAGTAAACTGACTAATCATGTAAGAGATAAGAGGTAGAATAAAGTGATGTGTTCTATCTACAATTTTTTCCCAAAGGTTCATATCGTAGTACTCATCTGAGTATAACTCTCCAACAGGAAACCACTCAAAGAATGCCCCACCGGCTAGAAATACAATTAAGATAATACCTAACATGAAACCTGGAATTGAATACATCCCCGAAAGAACAACACTTGAAATCATGTCAAACTTAGTACCGTTCTTGATCGCTTTAATAACCCCAAGAGGAATACAAATGAGATAAGACAGCAGTAATGAAACAACACCAAACTGAAGAGAAACTGGGAACTTACTTGAGACTACGTCTAGGACAGGCTCTTCGTAAGTAAACGACTCACCGAAGTCTAATTTGGCAATATTTGTTAACCAAATCCAGTATCTAACGTGAACTGGTTTATCAAAACCATACTGCTTTTTAAGGGCCTCTAGAACTTCTTCACTGATGGCACTGTCTTTACTAGAATTACTCATTCCAGCATTTCCACCGCCGTCAGCACCTACTCCACCAAAACGCATTTGTTGGATTTTTTGTTCTATAGGTGAACCTGGTGCAACATTGATAATTGCAAATGTAACCACAGTGATCCCTATTAAAACAGGGATCATTAGTAGTATTCTTCTTAAGATATAATTAAACAACTCTAACTCCTATCAGCTTCAACTAAAATTATTCGACTTACTTCTTAATCCACCAGTAATTTAAACCTAGATCAAATTGGTAAGTATCTTTCTCACGCTTTAGTCTGTCAGAATGTCCGTAAAATCTGTATTTTTCATTAAAGAAAAATGCGTAAGGAACATCTTCCGCAATTTGCTTATAAACTTCTTTTAAAAGAACAATTCTCTTATTTTGATCAAGCTCTACTCTTGCTTCATCAATAAGCTTATCTACTTTTGGATTCTTGTAAGAAACAAAGTTTGATCCTGATGCAGTTGCTGAGCTTGAGTGCCAAACTTGCTTTGGATCCCAATCGATTGAACCACCAGACCATGCAAGTCTAACTGCTTCAAAAGATCTCTCATCAAGCTTCTTGATGAATGTGTTCCACTCAACAAACTTAACATTGATATCAACACCAGCTTTCTTTGCATCTTCTTTATAGATAGTTAAATATTTTACGAATTCTTGATTTGGCTCAAGGATTGTAAATGACATTTTTACTTTCTGCCCATCAATCATTTTATCTAAGATACCGTCTTTATCTGTATCGGCCCAACCTTCTTTTCTTAATAATTTAAGAGCAAGTTTTGGGTTATAAAGGATTGGCTTAATTTTTTCGTTTGCATAAATTGACTGAACGTATAGAGGACCAGTCGCAGGAAGTGACATTCCGAAACGGAACTTCTCAATCATTTTTTCTCTATCAAGTAAGTGATAAAGAGCTACACGAACATTTTTTGACTTAAATAATCTATCGTTAAGGTTCCAACCAATGAATCCGTAACCTGTAGGTGCTTTATTTTGAGTCTTAACTTTAAATACTGATTTTCCCCACTGAGGACCATTAGTTTTTCTTTCATACTCTTCAACTGATAGACCGTTAAAATCTAAGTCACCTTTTTGAAGACGTTGGATAGCAACTGTACCATCCTTAACAAATCTCATTAAGATTCTACCAAAGTTGTGCTCTTTAGATCTCGCAGTATCTTTAGCTCCCCACCAACCCTTGTTTCTAACTAGAGTGATGTGCTTTCCTCTTCTGTATCCATCTAACTTATAAGGACCAGTTCCAATAAGAGTTTTGTTAAG